>JAKAXN010000266.1 GCA_021816565.1 Actinomycetes bacterium | reverse complement strand
TCCCGCTACCAGGTACTCCCGGTCCGAGAAGGTGTCAGCGGCGAATTCGAACAGATCGGCGAGATTGGCCTCCATCGGGAACAGTAGGGTAGCGGAACTAGAACGCGTTCTTGTAATGTCCGGGGCAGGGAGGGTGCCGTGTACCTGGGATACACCGAAGAGCAGGAAGCGCTCCGCAAGGAGCTGCGCGCCTACTACGCCAAGCTGCTGACCCCCGAGGTCGAGGAGCAGCTGGCCCAGAGCAGGGGCGTGGGCCCGGCCATGCGCCGGGTGGTCCGCCAGATGGGCGAGGACGGCTGGCTGGGTATCGGCTGGCCCAAGGAGTGGGGCGGCCAGGGCCGCTCGGCCATCGAGCAGTTCGTGTTCTTCGACGAGTCGATGCGCGCCGGGGCGCCGGTGCCCATGCTGACGGTCAACACCGTCGGCCCGACCATCATGAACTTCGGTACCGAGGAGCAGCGGGCCCACTTCGTGCCGAAGATCCTGGGGGGCGAGATCCACTTCTGCATCGGCTACACCGAGCCGGGGGCGGGTACCGACCTGGCCAGCCTGCGGACCACCGCCGTGCGTGACGGCGACGAGTACGTCATCAACGGCCAGAAGATGTTCACCAGCCTGGCCGGCGACGCCGACTACATCTGGCTGGCGGCCCGGACCGACCCGGAGGCCAAGAAGCACAAGGGCATCTCCATGTTCGCGCTGCCCATGGACACCCCTGGGATCAGCGTGGTCCCGATGAGCCTGCTGAGCGAGCACGACATCAACCAGACGTTCTTCGACGACGTGCGGGTGCCGGCCAGCTGCCTGGTGGGCACCGAGAACGAGGGTTGGGGGCTCATAACCAACCAGCTCAACCACGAGCGGGTCACCCTGTGCTCGTCGGGCGTGGTCGAGCGGGTGCTCACCGACGTCCAGCGCTGGGCCCAGGAGTCCCGCCTGGCCGACGGCCGGCGGGTCATCGACCAGGAGTGGGTCCAGCTCAACCTGGCCCGGGTCCGCAGCCGCCTGGAGTTCCTGCGCCTCATCAACTGGAAGGTCGCCTGGACCGCCACCCAGGGCCATCTCGACGTGGCCGACGCTTCCAGCATCAAGGTGTTCGGCACCGAGTTCTACCTCGAGGCGTTCCGCATGCTGTTCGAGGTGGTGGGGGAGCGCGGCTATCTGAAGGACGGCTCCCCGGACGCGGTGCTGCGCGGCCGGCTGGAGCGCAACTACCGCAGCCTGCTGATCCTGACCTTCGGCGGCGGCACCAACGAGATCCAGCGCGACCTGATCGCCATGTTCGGGCTCGGCTTCCCCCGGGCCACCCGGTAGGAGACCAAGAATGGATTTCTCACTCAGCGAGGAGCAGCAGGCCGTGCTCGAGTCGGCGGCCAAGCTGTTCGAGGGGCACCTGACCGACAGCCGGAGGGCCGAGGTGGCCGCCGAGGGTGACGGGTTCGACCGTCGCCTGTGGGCCGCCCTGGCCGAGGCCAACCTGCTGGGCCTGGCCGTGCCCGAGCGTTTCGGGGGCAGCGGCTTCGGCTTCGGGGAGGTGTCGGTCCTTCTGGAGGAGGCCGGGCGGGCGGCCGCCCCGGTCCCGCTGTGGCCGGCCCTGGTCCTGGGCGGTCTGGCGGTGGACCGCTTCGGCACCGACGCTCAACGCGACCGGCTGCTGCACCCGCTCGCGGCCGGGGAGGAGGTCCTCACCGCGGCCCTGGTGGAGGCCGGCACGGACCCCGACCGACCGTTGACCACGGCTCGCCCCGACGACGGCGGGGGCTGGGTCCTCGACGGCACGAAGCTGTGCGTGCCCGCCGGCACCGTGGCCGGCTCGTTCCTGGTGCCGGCCCGGGTCGGCGCCGACGGGGTGGCGGTGTTCATCGTCGACGCCGGCACCGAGGGCCTCGGCGTCACCCGGTTGGAAACGACCACCGACATCCCCGAGGCCCGCCTGGACCTGGCGGGGGTGCGCGTCGGTCCCGACGGCCTGCTGGGCGGGGCCGACCAGGGTTGCGAGATCGTCGACTGGCTGATGCTGCGGGCCACCTCGGGCCTGTGCTCGCTGATGGCCGGCACCTGCCGGGCGGCGCTGGACCTCACCGCCAGGTACGCGGTCAGCCGCAAGCAGTTCGACCGGGCCATCGCCAGCTTCCAGGCCGTGGGCCAGCGGGCCGCCGACGCCTATGTGGACACCGAGGCGGTCGGCCTGACCGCCCGCCAGGCCGCCTGGCGCCTGTCCGCCGGGCTGCCCGCCGAGGAGCAGGTCGCCATCGCCAAGTTCTGGGCCGCCGACGGCGGCCAGAGGGTGGTGCACGCGGCGCAGCACATACACGGCGGTCTGGGCGTGGACCGCAGCTACCCGCTGCACCGCTACTTCCTGGCGGCCAAGCAACTCGAGTTGACCCTCGGCGGGGCCACCGCCAACCTGCTCCGGGTGGGTTCCATCATGGCCGACGAGAAGGTCTGAGGCCGTGACCGACGCCGTCAACCTGACCGGCCGGCGCATCGTCGTCCTCGGCGCCACCGGTATGGTCGCCACGCCGGTGATCCACAGCCTGGCCGCCGACAACGAGGTATGGGGCGTGGCCCGCTTCCACAACCGCCGGGCCCGGGCCGACCTCGACGGACGGGGGGTGCACACCGTGGCGGTCGACCTGGCCGACCCGGATCTGTCGGACCTGCCGACCGATGTCGACTACGTGATCAACCTGGCTGTCACCCACGCCGACGACTTCGCCACCGCATTGCGGGCCAACGCCGAGAGCCTGGGGCTGGTGATGGCCCACTTCAAGGAGGCCAGGGCCTTCCTGCACTGCTCCTCCACCGGCGTCTACGCCCCCAACGGGGCGCACCCCATGCGGGAGGACGACCCCCTCGGGGACAACCACAAGGCGATGCTGCCCACCTACAGCATCTCCAAGATCGCCGCCGAGTCGGTGGCCCGGCTGTCGGCTCGCCTGCACGGCCTGCCCACCGTCATCGCCCGGCTCAACGTGCCCTACGGCGACTGCGTCGCCTGGCCGTCCATACACCTGGAGTGCATCCTGTCCGGCCAGCCCATCCAGGTCCTGCCCGGGGGGCCGAGCTTCTACTCGCCGATCCACAGCGACGACATCATCCGCCAGATCCCCCACCTGCTGGGCGCCGCCACCGTGCCGGCCACCACGGTCAACTGGGCCGGCCCCGACGTGGTGAGCGTCCAGGAGTGGTGCGCCTACCTGGGCTCCCTGGTGGGCCGGGACCCGGTCTTCGAGGAGACCGAGGCCGCCCTGCCCAGCGTGGCCGTCGATGTGACGCTCATGGACGAGCTCATCGGCCCGGCCCGGGTCCGCTGGCGCGAAGGCATGGCCCGCATGGTGGCCTCCGCCCACCCGGAGCTGAAGCTCGAGACGGCCTGAGGCCCCACCGGACCGGCGCGACCGGGCCTACCCCGAAAGATGGTCCTCAGTAGCTCCGGCGCGCTACTATGCCTTTCAGCGGGGCCATCGGAGATGCGGCAGCAGGCGGAGCCTGGTCGCCGCCGGGGCGGTGGGCCACGCAGATCTTGAAAAAGGTGAATCCGGGAATGGAAGGAAGCCGGAAGACGTTCAACCAGTAGGTCCGATCAGTCGATGATCAGGCCGTTGGTGACGAACAGGGGAACTCCCGGATCGGCCCCCGCCGATCCGAAGGTGGGTTTCTCGCGTCACGCGTGAGCACCCGGATGCCAGGCATCCGGGTAACGAGTGGAGATAAGAAGCTGGACCAGATCACGTTAGAGGCAGCGGTGATCGCTGACGCCGGTGGATGGGCGTCAGAAGCCGACCGGACCGCGCTGGAAGCCCAGCCGCTGGCCTGGGCCGCCGCGCTGCGCCGCTTGATCCACGAGACCGACGAGCAACTGGTGCGGGCCGCCGGGCTGGACGGTGATCTTCGTCACATGGTCCTGACCGACCTGCAGGCCGAGCGCCGGCGCCTGGCCGACGCGCTGCTCAGGCTGACCGGTGACAGCATCGACGCCCCGGCCGCCCTCAGCCAGCGCGAAGCGCCCGCCGACGAGTCCGAGCGCCGCGGGTCGCGGCCTGACGCCACCGGCCCCCGGGCCGGCTCCGCCCCCGAGGACGCCCCGGCCGGCCCGCCGCTGCTGCAGGCCTCCTGGGGAGAGGGCCGGATCGTGGTGTGGGCCGGCGGGCCCGGGGCCGAAGCCGGCCCCGAGGACCTCGAAGTCCTGCTGGCCGGCGCCGACGGGTCGTCCATCAACTGGGAGAACCACGCCCCCGTCGCCCTGCCTTCGGGTGCCACCACCGAGGCCCGGGCCGCGACCCTGTCGCAGACGCTCGGATGGCTGGTCGGCGCGGGAGCCGGCCAGGCCGGCGATGCCATCGGCCCCAGCCTGCGTTGGCTGGGCGAGGTGGCCATGTGGGGCACCGAGCTGGTGGCTCTCGGCCACATGGTCCCGGTGCTGCGCTCCACCGGCGGAGGTTCGGGTTCGGCCAAATCCGGCTCGGCCCGCCACCGGGTCCGCTGGGTTCCGGCCCTGGTGGGCCGGGAGAGGCTCCACGACCTGGTGATGCGCATGCCCGGCGCGGTGTCCGCCCTGCAATCGGGAGTTCCGGCCGACGCGGTGACCCGCTCGATCCTCTCGGCGGTGGTGGACGCGGTGTCGCGGACCGGCGCCGCCCGACTGGTCGCCCCGGCGGCCTCACCCAACGCCGCCTCCCGGGCGGAGGTGGCCGAAGCCGTGCTGTCGGGGCTGGACGGTCGCCCGTTCATGGCCGACTCGGAGATGGCCGGACGCATCGGCGAGGACCTCAAGCGGTGGTCCGCCCCGGTCACCGCCAGCCACCGGGTCGGCCTGGTCGTCCGCCTCGACCCGCCCCAGTCAGACGGTGGATGGCTCCTGTCGGTGGAGGCCACCGGCGTGGACAAGCACCCGATGCCGGTCGAACACGCGCTCGTGGTGTCCTCGGGCACCAAATCGCACCAGGTTGAAGCCCAGCTGCGCCGGTTGGAGCGTCTGGTCCCGGCCCTGCGCCGGCCGTCCACCCGGCGGGGCCAGGTGGTCCTCGACGGGGAGGAGGCCGTGGAGCTGATGTTCGAAACCGGCCCGGCCCTGCAGGCGGCCGGCTTCGAGGTCATGCTGCCGAAGGTCTCGCGCAAGCGGCCCAGCCCGCAGCTCCGGCTCTTCGCCGAGGCCATGGGCGGCGAGTCGCAGGTGGGGGTGCGCCAGCTCTCGAACGTCCGCTGGAGCGTCCTGTTCGACGATCTGGAGCTGGACGCCGCTGATATCAGCCGCCTGGCCAAGGAAGCCTCCCCCCTGGTGCGGGTGCGCGGCCGCTGGGTGCACCTGGATCGGGCCGACCTGCACGCGGCGGCGGCCGCCCTGGCCGAGCGGGCCTCCATCACCCAGATGTCGGGGGCGGAGATGATCCGCCATGCGGTGGGTCTGGAAGGCGGGGCCCTGGGCGGCCCGGTGCGCGTCGAGGGCAGCGGATGGGCCGCCGATCTGCTCCGCGGCGCCACCACCCACCCACCGGCACCCATCGACACCCCGGACGGCTTTGCCGGACAGCTGCGTAGCTACCAGGCCGAGGCGGCCGGATGGCTGGGGTTCCTGGACCGGGCCGGCCTCGGTGGCTGCCTGGCCATGGACATGGGCCTCGGCAAGACCCCGACGCTGCTGGCCCATCTGCTCATCGACAAGGGTCACGGCCCGGCTCTCGTCATCTGCCCGCCGGCGGTGCTCGGCAACTGGGCGTCGGAAGCGGCCCGCTTCACCCGGACGCTGAAGGTGACGGTCCACCACGGGCCCGGCCGGGCCGAGGGGGAGTCCATCGCCCGGGTGGCCGCCAACTCCGATGTGATGCTGACCACCTACGCCACCGCGGTGCGCGACATCGACGCCCTGGCCGCCGTCAACTGGCGGCGGGTGGTGGTGGACGAGGCCCAGGTGATCAAGAACCACACCAGCGAGACGGCCCGGGAGCTGCGTCGCCTGCCGGCCCACTCCCGGCTGGCCCTGACCGGCACCCCGGTGGAGAACGGCCTGGGCGACCTGTGGGCCATCCTGGACTGGACCAACCCCGGACTGGTCGGCGGCCGGTCGGCCTTCATAGAGAACCTGTCCCGTGCCGGCAGCGACCAGCCGGCAGCCGGCCCGAGAAGCGAGGAGAACGCCCTGCGGGCGCTCAACGGGCTGCTGATCTTCCGCCGCACCAAGAACGAGCCGGAGATCGCCGCCGAACTGCCCGACAAGGTGGACCGCCTGGTCCACTGCAGCATGACCCCCGAGCAGATCGGCCTGTACCAGGCCGTGGTCAACCGTCTCATCGACGGCGGCCTGGACTCCGACACCTCCCAGCGCAAGGGCCAGGTGCTGGCGGCCATCACCGCCTTGAAGCAGATCTGCGACCACCCGGCCGCTTTCCTCGGCCAGGACGACGACCAGGACACGCTGGCCAACCGGTCCGGCAAGCTGGCCCGGCTGGAGTCCATCGTCGAGG
>JAKAXN010000265.1 GCA_021816565.1 Actinomycetes bacterium | reverse complement strand
CATTCAAGCGGGATCGGCGCTTCCCAGCATGCCGGCGAGAGCCCGGAACGCCCGGCCCCGATGGGAGAGCCGGTGCTTGTCCTCCGGTGCCATCTCCGCGAAGGTCCGGCCGTCGCCCTCGTCGGGCACGAACACGGGGTCGTAGCCGAAACCGGCCGAGCCGCGGGCGGCGGCGATGATCCGACCGTTGACGAAGCCCTCAGCGGCCAGTTCCCGCCCGTCGGGCCACGCCGCCAGGGCCACGGTGCGGAACCGGGCCGTCCGGGGCTCATCCACCCCGTCGAGGTCGGCGATCAGCTTGGCCACGTTCTGGGCGTAGGTGGCGTTCTCGCCGGCGAAGCGGGCCGAGCGGACCCCCGGATCGCCGTCGAGAGCGTCCACCTCTAGGCCCGTGTCGTCGGCGATGGCCGGCATCCCGGTGGCCTCGGCGATGGCCCGGGCCTTCAACCGGGCGTTCTCCAGCAGGGTGTCGCCGGTCTCCTCGATCTCCCCCACCCCGTCGGGCCGGGGCGACAGCTCCACGCCGGAGCCCAGGATGGCGGCTATCTCGGCGGCCTTGTCCGGATTGGCGGTGGCCAGGACGAACGCCGTCACGAGCGCGGCGGCGGAGGGTCGGCCAGGGCTGCGGCCTGGGCCTGCAGCAGGGATCCGATCCCGTGCTCGGCCAGGCCGAGCAGCTCGTCGAGCTCGGCCCGGCTGTAAGGAGCCCCCTCGGCGGTTCCCTGTACCTCGACGAACTGCCCCGAGGCGGTCATCACCACGTTCATGTCCACCTCGGCCCGGCTGTCCTCGCTGTAGGCCAGGTCGAGCATGGGCACGCCTGCGACCACCCCGACCGATACCGCGGCGCACGCCTCCCGGAGGGGGTGGGTCCGCAGCCGGCCGATGTTCATGAGCCGGGTGCAGGCGTCGTGCAGGGCCACGTACGCGCCGCAGATGCTGGCCGTGCGGGTGCCGCCGTCGGCCTGGAGCACGTCGCAGTCGAGGGTGATCTGCACCTCCCCCATGGCCTCGAGGTCGGTGACGGCCCGCAGGGAGCGGCCTATGAGGCGTTGGATCTCCTGGGTGCGCCCGGACTGCTTGCCCCGGGCCGCCTCCCGGTCGATGCGCTCCGGCGAGGCGCCCGGCAGCATGGAGTACTCGGCGGTCACCCAGCCCCGACCGGTGTTGCGCATCCAGCGCGGGACCTCCTCGGCTACCGATGCGGTGCACAGCACGTGGGTCCGCCCCATCCGGATGAGCACCGACCCGGCGGCGAAGACGGTGTAGTCCCGCAGCAGCTCCACCGGCCGCAGCTCCCTGGGGGCTCGGCCGTCGGCCCGGGCGGTCATACGTCGTACCTGTCGCCGGTGGCGGCCACCGTGACCGGGGAGCCGAAGGCGGCCTCGGCCTCAGCCTGGGCGGCCCGGCGATCGGTGCGCGGCCAAAGGTGGGTGATGACGAGCCTTCCCACCCCGGCGGCCCGGGCGGTCAGCCCGGCCTGCCGGGCGCTCATGTGAGGCAAGGAGCCCTCCCTGTCGGATAGATAAGTCGCTTCGCAGAGGGCCAGGTCCAGGCCCTCCCCCAGCTCGGACAGGCCCCAGTCGGGCCCGGAGTCGGCAGAGTAGCCGAGGCTGCGGCCCCCTCCCTCGACGCGTACGGCCAGAGTCGCGACCGGATGGTCGGTCCGGGAGAAGGAGAAGCGCAGCTCCCCCACTGTCAGCTCCGCCCCAGGGGCGGTGGCGGTCCAGGCCAGAGCCCCGGCGGCCGGTGTCCTCATCCTCGACGCCAGGTCGGCCTCGCAGTAGAGCGGGACCGGCGGGCGGGGCACGACCCACCGGCAGGCCACCGCCAGGTGCTCCAGGTCGGACCAGTGGTCCACGTGCTCGTGGCTGACCACCACCGCGTCGAGCTCCTCGATGGAGATGTGGCGCTGGAGGTTGGCCAGGGTCCCGGGCCCGGCGTCGAGCCACACGGAGGAACCGCCGCAGCGCAGCAGGTACCCCGATCCGGCGCCACCCGGCCCCGGATAGGAGCCGTCGCAGCCGAGCACCGTGACGGAGAGGCCGCTCACCCGGGCTCCCACGCCTCGACGTCGTCGATCTCCGGGCCGAGCAGGCGCCGGCCCAGGTCCCGGAAGGTCGCCACGTCGCCGGAGGAGATCCACCTGTGGCGTCCCGGCGGAGGCCCGACCCTGGCCAGGCCCAGTCTGGCCAGGGTGGCCCGCAGCTCGAAGGCGGTCTCGTCGGCCGAACTGACCAGCACCACGTCCCGGCCCACCACGTCGCTGATGGTGCGGGCCAGGAACGGGTAGTGGGTGCAGCCCAGCAGGAGGGTGTCCACCTTGGCCTCCCGGACCGGCGCCAGCAGCCGCTCGGCCAGCACGTACACCTGGTCGGAATCGGTCTCGCCCCGCTCCACGAACTCCACGAACCCGGGGCAGGCGGCGCATGTCAGGTCGACGCCCCCGCCCGGCCCGGCGGCCTCGAAGGCCCGCTGGTAGGCCCCGGAGGAGATGGTCCCCACCGTGCCGATGACGCCGACCCGGCCGGTGCCGGTGGCCCGCAGGGCGGACCGGACGCCGGGCTCAATGACGTTGAGCACCGGCACCCCCGGGTCGGCCACGCCCGCCGCGGCGGCGGTGTTGCAGGCCACCACCACCAGCTTCACGTCGTGCTCGGCGACCAGCTTGGCGGTGATCTGGCGGGCGAACCCGCTCACCTGCTCCAGCGGGCGGGGGCCGTAGGGGTAGCGGCCGGTGTCGCCGACATAGACCAGGTTCTCGTCGGGCAGCAGGTCGATGACGGCCCGGGCCACCGTGAGGCCGCCGAAGCCGCTGTCGAACATCCCGATGGGCCGCTCATCCATCCGGATGCCCAGGTTAAAGGGTCTAGAAGTAGATGACCTTCTTGGCCCGTTCCGTGACCGCGTCGATGTCGTCGGTCCAGGCCCCGGTGGAGAGGTACTTCCACCCGCCGTCGCAGACGATGGTGACGATCACGCCCTCCTCGATCTCGCGGGCGCACTTGACCGCGGCGGCCATGATGGCCCCGGATGAGATCCCGGCGAAGATGCCCACGTCCATCAGCTTGCGGGTCCACTCCACGCTCTCGCGGGGCCCTACGACCTTGCTGCGGTCCAGCAGCTCGTAGCCGTCGTTGTCCACGAAAACGGGGGGGATGAAGCCTTCGTCGAGATTCTTGAGCCCGTCGACCATCTCCCCGGCGGGAGGCTGGACGGCCCACACCTGGATGTCGGGGTTGCGCTCCTTGAGGAAGCGGGCCACCCCCATGAGGGTGCCGGCGGTGCCGAGCCCGGCGATGAAGTGGGTCACCTCGGGGCAGTCGCGCCAGATCTCGGGCCCGGTGCCCTCGTAGTGGGCCTTCGGGTTCGATGGGTTGGCGTACTGGTAGGGGAACCACCAGTCGGGGTGCTCGGCGGCCAGGACCTGGGCCCGGCGCATGGCCCCGTTGGATCCCTCGGTGCCGGGGGAGTCGATGATCTCCGCGCCCCAGGACTCGAGCAGCTGGCGGCGCTCCACCGAGACGTTCTCGGGCAGGACGATCTTGATCGGATAGCCCTTGACCCGGGCGATCATGGCCAGGGCGATGCCGGTGTTGCCCGAGGAGGACTCGAGGATCTGCTGCCCGGGCTTGAGGCTGCCGTCCTTCTCGGCCTCCTCGATCATGGCCTTGGCCGCCCGGTCCTTGACCGAGCCGCCCGGGTTCCAACCCTCCAGCTTGGCCACGATGGCCACCTTCGGATTCGGGCTCAGCACGCTGATGTCGACCATCGGCGTGTTCCCTACCAGGTCGAGGACGCTCTCGTAGCGGGCCATCAGGCCGCCCCGCCGGCCACCGCCGGCATCAGCGTCAGCGTGTCGCTGTCGCCGACCTTGGCATCGAGCTTGCCGAGATAGCGGATGTCGTCGTCGTTGAGGAACACGTTGAGGTGGCGGTGCAGCTCACCCTCGTCGGTGAGCAGCTGGCTCTTCAGCCCGGGGTGCTGGCGGACGAGGTCCTCGAAGACCTCCCCCACCGTGGCCCCCTCGGCGGCGACAGTGGCCTGACCACCCGCAGCAGGTCGCAGGACGGTAGGCAAACGAACGTCAACGGACACCGGGCAGCTCCAAACGGTTTAGGGGGTGGGCCGGCACCAAAGCCGACCTCCGTGATCACCATTCTAGAACCACCATCTCCTCTTCGATCTTCCCGTTCTCGATGTTCCAGCTGCGCACGGCCGGGTGCTGGTCGCGCAGCGACACCAGCACGTAGTGCCACCCCGGGTCGGGGGCCGCGGCTATGTCGGTGGGTGACGGCTTGGCATCGGTGTGGGTGTGGGAGTGGTACACCCCGACGAGCTGCCCACCGGCCGCCTCGGCCTCCCGGTCGGCGCGCAGCATGGTCCGGGGGTCGACCTCGTACACCCGGGCCGATCCGGTGATGTTCTCCGCCGGGTACAGCGAGGTCACCTCGGCGGTACCGGAGCCGTCGACCACCCCGGCCAGGAGGCCGCACACCTCGAGGGGATACCCGTCGAGGGCGTGGCAGACCATCTGGTCGAGGAACTTTTTCCCGATACGCAGCACGGCCGCGAAGGTACCTTGGGTCGGCCATGGCCAAAGCCGCCAAGACCGAACCACGCGACCAACGCAACCGGGTCGTCGCCCAGAACCGGCGGGCCCGCCACGACTACGACATCCTCGACACCTACGAGGCCGGCCTGGTGCTCGTCGGCAGCGAGGTCAAGTCCCTCCGGGAGGGCAAGGCCCAGCTGCGGGAGAGCTTCGCCCGGATCCAGGACGGCGAGGTGTGGCTCTACGGGGTGCACGTGCCGCCGTACGTGTTCGCCACCGGTTTCGGTGCCGTGGACCCCGACCGGCGGCGCAAGCTGCTGCTCCACCGCCGCCAGATAGAGGACCTGGACCGGCGCACCAGCCAGGATTCCCTGACCCTGGTCCCGCTCTCGCTGTACTTCAAGGACGGCCGGGCCAAGGTGGATCTGGCCCTGGCCCGGGGCCGCAAGCTCTACGACAAGCGCCATGCCATCGCCGCCCGCGACGCCGAGCGGGAGGCCCGACGCGAAAGCGCAGCCCGCAGGCGTAGCCTGGACGCATGAGAGACAGCATCCGACTCGGTCGCCTGGCGGGGGTGAGGGTCGGGTTGCACTGGAGCCTGCTCGTCATGGTGGGCCTGGTGGCCAGCGGCCTGGCCCAGAGTCGCTTCGCCGTGGAAGCCCCCGGCCACTCCGGGGCGGCCTACGCGGTGGCCGGCGGGCTGACCGCGGTGGGGCTTCTCATCGGGGTTCTCCTCCACGAGCTGGGCCACGCCATCGTGGCCCGCCGCAACGGCCTGACCGTCGACGGAATCACCCTGTCGTGGATGGGCGGCGTCACCCGGATCGAGGGCGACACCAACCGGCCGAGCACCGAGCTGCTGGTGGCCGGCGTGGGCCCGGTCACGAGCGGGCTGGTCGGGCTGGTGCTGTGGCTGGCCCGCCTGGGCGCCGGACACCTGGGGGCGGGCGACCTGGTCCTGGCCGCCCTCGGCTGGCTGGCATGGATCAACATCGTCCTGGCCGTGTTCAACCTGATCCCGGCCTCGCCCCTCGACGGCGGCCGGGTCCTCCACGCCCTGGTGTGGGCGGCCGGCAAGGACCGCTGGCGGGCCACCCGGGTGGCCGCTGGCATCGGGGTGGCCCTGGGGGCGGCGGTGGTGGTGCTCGGGCTGGTGGTCACCGAGCGCAACGGCAACTTCTTCGACGGCTTCCTGGTCGGCCTGATGGGCTGGTGGCTGCTGGCCTCGGCCCGGATGGAGCTCGGCAACGGAGCCGTTCACCGGGCTCTCGACGGTCTGCGCCTGGCCGAGGTCATGCGCCCGGTGGGCGAGGCCCCGGGCTGGATCACGATCAGGGCCTTCGCCGAGCAGTACGCCGGGCCCCGGCCGGGCTGGGTGTGGCTGCTCCGGGACTGGAACGGCAACTTCGCCGGCGTCCTGGCCGGTGACTCCATCCACTCGGTGGCCTACCCGCACTGGGACCTGGCCCGCCCCCTCGACGTGGCGCTACCCGTCTCCGAGGCGGCCGGCGCCTCCCCCGACGAGGACGCCCTCACCGCCATGGCCCGCACCGGCCGGGCGCCGGTGACGCTGGTGGTGGCCGGCGCCCACACGGTCGGGGCGGTCCTGCCCGGCGACGTCGAGGCCCTGGTGCGCATGCGGGGCCGGGTGGTCCCGGGCCGGAGGCCGGCGCCGGGACCGGTCCGCTGAGCCCGAGCGCAGCCCGGGAGACCCATCCCCGCCAGCACGGAACCCCCGGTACACTCGAGGTGTTGCACCTTGACAAGGGGGTGATCGGCTTCGACTTCGGTCGTCGATACGGGAGAAGCGAGCCGTGGTCTCCGGAACCACGTTAAAGAGCCGGAACCAATAAACAAACGCCAAGCCTCAGCTTGCGCTGGCTGCCTAACTAGCAGCCCGTTCGTCCGGCCCCAGCCCT
>JAKAXN010000002.1 GCA_021816565.1 Actinomycetes bacterium | reverse complement strand
GACGCCGGCCACTGGACCTGGAAGCAGAACGTCACCTACTCCTCCAGCAGGTCGTCGGCGGAGTGGATCCTGGAGGCGCCGACGGTCGGCCTGCAGACCCTGCTGGCCGACGTGGGCACCGTGCACTTCAGCTCCGACACCTTCAACGTCAACGGCGGGCCGGCCCAGAGCATCGGCTCGGGTAACCCCACCGAGATCGTGCTGTCGCCTGGGCTGATCAACGAGGCCACCCCCTCGGCTCTGGGGTCCGGCGGCCAGAGCTTCAACGACTGCGCCTACGCCCAGACCTGCCCCGCTCCCTGATCTGAAGGCCCAGTTACAGGGGAACGCCGTCGGGTAAGTCCTCCACCACAACCAGAGGCGGTAGTGGTGGAGGACCGGATTGCCGACGCGTACACAAGTCCTTGAGCGGGTTCGCCGAGCCCACACTTACCAGGAGATCGGCGAGGAGTTCCTGATCCCTCCCGGTCAGGCGTACCTGATCGCCACCGGGCTGCCCGCCGACGGCAGCGACGTGGTCACCGAAGAGCAGGCAGCCGGCCGGGAAGGGCTCATCGAAGGCTCCACCCAGCAGCTGGTCAACCCGTCCACCGAGCTGCCGAAGCACCAGCAGCTGGTGGAGGAGTGGATGAGGCAGCGGGTGGCGGCGGACGAGGCCATCCGCCGGGCGGGGGAGCAGCGCACCGCCACCCCGCCCGAGATAGAAGGCCAGGACCAGACCGACGACGTGGTCTCGGTCATCGGGTGGCAGCACAACCAGGTGAAGTGGCTGCAGGAGCAGCTCGAGACCGTCCCCGGCGTCCGCCAGGGCGGCTCGGAGGCCAAGCAGCAGCAGCGGGTCTCGATCCTCGACATGATCCGGGTCCGCCTGTCGCAGCACGAGACCGCCGAGGAGGAGTACTTCTGGCCGGCCGTGCGCCAGCACCTCGAGGGGGGCGACGAGCTGGCCGAGCAGGCGCTGGCCCAGGAGCAGGAAGGCAAGGACCTGCTCCAGGAGCTCATGGGGGTACCCGGCGGCGACGACCGCTTCGACGAGCTGGTGGAGAAGCTGGTGGCCGCCCTGCGCAAGCACGTGGCCTTCGAGGACAAGGTCCTCCTCCGCTTCAAGGAGGAGGTGCCCGACGAGGAGCGCGCCGAGATAGGCCGGAAGTTCCAGCCGGCCTACGAGCACGCCCCCACCCGGCCCCACCCCCACGCCCCCAACAGCTCCGCCCCCCTGAAGGCGGCCGCCAAGATGGCCGCCCCTGTGGACAGGGCCCGCGACGCGCTCGGTGACCGGCCGGCCAAGCGCCAGGGGCAGGCGGCGAAGAAGCCGGCCAACCAGGTGACCCGCAAGAAGGGCGGTAAGAAGTGATCCGCGACCTGATCGAGCACTGGCCGGTACTCCGCCAGGTCCGCGAAGGCGACGCCTTCGGCCGGGGCATCGCCGCCAAGTCGAAGCAGTCCGACAGCCTGAAGCCCCGCACCGCCGACGCCGACAAGGTGGTCAAATCCATCTGCCCCTACTGCGGGGTCGGCTGTGGCCAGAACATCTACGTCAAGGACGACAAGATCGTCCAGATCGAGGGCGACCCGGACTCCCCGGTCAGCCGGGGCAGGCTGTGCCCCAAGGGGGCGGCCACCCTGGAGCTGTCCACCGGGCCCACCCGGCGCTACCACGTGCTGTACCGCCCTCCCCACGCCACCGACTGGGAGCGACTGCCGCTCGACCGGGCCATGGACATGGTCGCCGACCGGGTCATCCGGACCCGGAGGGAGAAGTGGCAGCAGACGTTCAAGGACAAGGAGGTCCGCCGCACCATGGGCATCGCCTCCCTCGGGGGCGCCACCTTGGACAACGAGGAGAACTACCTCATCAAGAAGCTGCTCACCGCCCTCGGCGTGGTGCAGATAGAGAACCAGGCCCGACTCTGCCACAGCGCCACCGTCGCCGGCCTGGGGCCGTCGTTCGGCCGGGGCGGGGCCACCACCGCCATGCAGGACCTGCAGCACTCCGACTGCATCGTCATAGAGGGGTCCAGCTTCGCCGAGGCCCATCCGGTGGGCTTCCAGTGGGTGATGGAGGCCAAGGCCCGGGGGGCCACCGTCATCCACGTGGATCCCCGTTTCAGCCGGACCAGCGCCCTGGCCGACGTCCACGTGCCCATCCGGGCCGGGACCGACATCGTGTTCCTCGGCGGCATCATCCGCTACGTCGTCGAGCACGACAAGTGGTTCAGGGACTACGTGGTCAACTACACCAACGCCCCGCAGATAATCCGCGATGAGTACCGCGACACCGAGGACCTCGACGGCATCTTCTCCGGCTTCCACGAGAAGGCCTCGGCGTACGAGAACGAGGCGTGGCTGCCGGAGGGCATGACCCAGACCACCGACCCGGAGGACGGCGGGGCGAAGGACGACCCCGAGTACGAGGAGAGGCTGCAGGCCGTCAAGGACGCCGGCACGGCCGAGACCCACGGTTCGGGCGGCGCCGGCATGCACGGCTCGCCCAATACCGACCCGACCCTTCAGCACCCCCGCTGCGTGTTCCAGCTGCTGCGCAAGCACTACGCCCGCTACAGCCCGGAGTACGTGGAGCGGATCTGCGGCATCCCCCAGGACCTGTTCCAGAAGGTCTGCGAGGTCATCACCAGCAGCTCCGGGAGGGACCGCACCACCTCCTTCGTGTACGCGGTTGGCTGGACCCAGCACACCGACGGATCGCAGTTCATCCGGGCCGCATCCATCCTCCAGCTGCTCCTCGGCAACATCGGCCGTCCCGGGGGCGGGATCCAGGCGCTGCGCGGTCACGCCTCGATCCAGGGGTCCACCGACATCCCGACCCTGTTCAACCTGCTGCCCGGGTACCTGCCCATGCCCCATGCCTACGAGCACGCCACCCTCGACGATTACATCGAGGGGGAGAAGTCCGGCAAGGGCTTCTGGGGCGACATGCGGGCCTACATGGTGAGCCTGCTCAAGGCGTACTGGGGCCCGGCGGCCACCCCCGACAACGACTTCTGCTACGACTACCTGCCCAAGATCACCGGCAGCCACAGCACCTACGACACCGTCCTCAACCAGATGGCCGGGGAGTGCAAGGGGTACTTCCTGATGGGGGAGAACCCGGCGGTTGGCTCGGCCAACGCCAAGATGCAGCGGCTCGGCATGGCCAACCTGGACTGGCTGGTCGTGCGGGACTTCTCGCTCATCGAGTCCGCCACCTGGTGGAAGGACGGCCCGGAGATCGACTCCGGCGAGCTGAAGACCGAGGACATCGCCACCGAGGTGTTCTTCTTCCCAGCCGCCTCCCACACCGAGAAGAACGGCAGCTTCACCAACACCAACCGCATGCTGCAGTGGCACTACGAGTCCAAGGAGCCCGACGGCGAGGCCCGTAGCGACCTGTGGTTCATGTACCACCTGGGGCGCATCATCAAAGAGAAGTTGGCCGGCTCCACCGACCCCGTCGACCGCCCGGTCCTGGACCTCACGTGGGACTACCCGACCGAGGGCGCCATCGGCGAGCCGAACGCGGAGTCGGTGCTGGCCGAGATCAACGGCTGGGACTCCGAGGGGTCGCCGCTGGCGTCCTACGAGCAGCTCAATGAGGACGGGTCAACCGCCTGCGGCTGCTGGATCTACTGCGGGGTGTACGCCGATGGCGTCAACCAGGCGGCCCGGCGCAAACCGGCCAAGGAGCAGAACTGGCTGGGCGGGGAGTGGGGCTGGGCCTGGCCGGCCAACCGCCGACTGCTCTACAACCGGGCCTCGGCGGACCCCGACGGCAAGCCGTGGAGCCCCCGCAAGGCGCTGGTGTGGTGGGACGAGGAGAAGGCCCTGTGGGTGGGCCACGACATCCCCGACTTCACCGCCTCCAAGGGCCCGCACTACCGGCCGCCGGCCGGGGCCACCCGGGGCGAGGCCCTGTCGGGCATCGACCCGTTCGTGATGCAGGCCGACGGGAAGGGGTGGCTGTTCGCCCCGGCCGGACTGGTGGACGGGCCCCTCCCCACCCACTACGAGCCGCAGGAGTCCCCGACCGGCAACCCGATGTACAAGCAGCAGCGCAGCCCGGTCCGTCAGATCTTCAGGCACGAGCACAACCGGTACCACCCGAGCGGGTCCGAGCCCGGGGCCGAGGTCTACCCGCACGTGGTGACGACCTTCCGTCTGACCGAGCACTTCACCGCCGGGGGCATGAGCCGGTGGGTGTCCAGGCTGTCGGAGCTGCAGCCGGAGATGTTCTGTGAGGTCTCCCCGGAGCTCGCCGAGGAGTGCGGGCTCGAACACCAGGGATGGGCGACCATCATCACCGCCCGCAACTGCATCGAAGCCCGGGTGCTGGTCACCGGCCGGATGACGCCGCTGCTGATCGACGGCCAGGTGGTCCACCAGATCGCCCTGCCGTTCCACTGGGGCACCAACGGCTACACACAGGGGGACTCGGCCAACGATCTCACCTCGATCGTGCTCGACCCCAACGTCCACATCCAGGAGGTCAAGGCGCTCACCGCGGCCATAAGGCCCGGCCGCCGGCCCACCGGCCCGGCCCGGGTGGAGCTGGTGCGCGAGTACCAGCAGCGGGCGGGCGTGACCGCCGAGACCGGTACGGAGGTGCTGTCGGTATGAGCCTTCTCGATATGCGATTCGACAACGGGCAGGCCGCCGCGGCCGGCAGCGGCTACCCCGACGCCCCACCCCGTATGGGGTTCTTCACCGACACGTCGGTGTGCATCGGCTGCAAGGCCTGCGAGGTGGCCTGCAAGGAGTGGAACCAGATCCCCGAGGACGGGCTGGAGTTCACCGGTATGTCCTATGACAACACCAAGGGCCTGGGGGCGGACAGCTGGCGCCACGTGGCGTTCATCGAGCAGCCGAAGTCCCTGGCCGGCCAGATCACCGGCGGTGTCGGTATGGCCGCCCCCGACGGCTCGGCCCCGGCCCCCGCCGGGCCGGAGGTGACGGCCGAGGGCATCCGGTGGCTGATGTCGTCCGACGTGTGCAAGCACTGCACCGAGGCCGCCTGCCTCGACGTGTGCCCGACCGGGGCGCTGTTCCGCACCGAGTTCTCGACGGTGGTGGTGCAGGAGGACATCTGCAACGGCTGCGGCTACTGCGTGCCGGCCTGCCCCTACGGGGTCATCGACCAGCGCCACGGTGACGGGCGGGCCTGGAAGTGCACCCTCTGCTACGACCGCCTCGGCGTCGGGCAGGAACCGGCGTGCGCCAAGGCCTGCCCGACCGACTCCATCCAGTTCGGCCCCCTCGACGAGCTGCGCCAGCGGGCGGACCAGCGTCTGGCCCAGATGCACTCGGTGGGCATCAGGGAGGCCCGGCTCTACGGCCGCGACCCCGACGACGGGGTCGGCGGGGACGGGGCGTTCTTCCTGCTGCTGGACGAGCCGGAGGTGTACGGGCTGCCGCCCGACCCGGTCGTGACCACCAGGGATCTGCCCAAGATGTGGAAGCTGGCCGGCGTGGCCATGAGCGTCCTCGGGGGGAGCATAGCGGCCGCCTTCCTGGGCGCCGGCCGGCAGGGAGGTGCAGCGTGAGCAGCGATGCCGTCACCACCGACGGGACCACCGGGATCCACCCCGGCCGGGAGGCCACCGTCGGGGCCAACGTGCCGCCCGGCGGGGGCGGCCCGCGCAAGCGGAAGCGGCGCGACGAGCCGGAGTTCGGCTCGTACTACGACCTCCCGGTCATCAACAAGCCGGCCTGGGAGTCCCCCGACATCCCCGGGTACCTGTTCCTCGGCGGCCTGGCCGGGGCCGGCGCCGCCGTCGGCCTGGCCGCCCAGATCACCGGGCGACCGGGCCTGGCCAGGGTCAGCAAGATCGGGGCGGCCGGAGCCGGTCACCTGTCGCTGGTCGCCCTGGTCCATGACCTGGGCCGACGGGGCCGCTTCTTGAACATGCTTCGCATGTTCAAGATCACATCCCCCATGAGCGTGGGGTCCTGGCTCCTGGCCGGGTTCGTGCCGGCGGCCACGGTCTCGGCCTTCTCCGCAGCCACCGGCACGGTGCCGGCGCTGGGCACGCTGGCCAGCGCCGGTGCCGCCGTGCTCGGACCGCCGGTGGCGACCTACACCGCCGCCCTCATCTCCAACACCGCGGTCCCGGCCTGGCACGACGGCTTCGAGTACATGCCGTTCATCTTCGTCAGCAGCGCGGCCAGCTCGGCGGCGGGGCTGGGCCTGCTCGGCGCCCCGGTGTCGGAGAGCACCCCGATGGCCCTCCTGGGAGCGGTGGCCGGGCTGTCCGAGGTGGCGCTCTCCAGGGTCCACGAGGAGCGGATCGGCATCGTCAAGGAGGCCTTCCACGAGGGCCAGGCCGGTCGGTACATGAAGGCGGCCGAGGCACTGACCGCCGGCGGAGCGGTGCTGGCCGCGGCCGGTGGCCTGACCCGGCGCCGGTCGCTGCGGGCCGCGGCCGGGGCCATGCTCCTGGCGGGGTCGGCGTTCACCAGGTTCGGCATCTTCGAGGCCGGTATCAGCTCGGCCCAGGACCCGAAATACACGGTCGTCCCCCAACGCGAGCGGCTGGAGCGGAAGGCGAGGGAGGGCAGGTGATCCAGGATCTGTGGCGGGTGATGCAGGCCGACCACGACATGGTGTGGGACCTGCTCAACCAGCTCACCGGCGGCGCCGGCTCGCCGGCCGGGAGCCTGAAGGAGCACAGGCGGATCGCCCAGGAGCTGGTCGCCCTCGAGTCGGCCCACGAGGCGGCCGAGGAACTGGTGATCTGGCCGGTGGTGCGCCGGGCGTGCCCCGACGGCGAGGACCTGGTGTTCCACGCCACCGAGCAGGAGCGCCAGGCCAAGCGGGCTCTCAACGAACTGCGCGCCATCAAGCCGGGCAACAAGGATTTCGAGGAGTGCGTGGCCACCGTGGCGTCGCACGCCCGCCGGCACATCAACTACGAGCAGAACCAGGTCTGGCCCCGCCTGGCCGACCACCTCAGCGACGGGGAAGCCGACCGTCTGGCCCGCCTGTGGGCCGACTCCAGGCTACGCGGTCCCACCCGGCCCCATCCCCACACGCCGCCCATGCCCGGCGTGCTCGCCAGCGCCGGGTACCTGCTGGCCCGCCTGGATCGCCTCCGCGACACCCTGACCGGGCGGCGGGTGCCCACGCCCGCCGCCCTCACCGCCCGCCCGGCCGGGGGTCCGGAGCGGGAAGCCGGCGCCGGACCGGGGGCGGCCGACGGCCCGGCCCGTTCGGAGGAGTCGACGGTCATCGGCTCCTAGACCGCCCACCGCCGGCCCCGGAACCGGGCGGCCGCCGCGGCGTTTTGTCCGGCTTTCGTGATCCGCCGGGTTGTCCGGCGTCGGCTAACCTGCGGCCCGCTTCATCCGGCGCTGGCGGGGTTATGGTCTGAGCGAACCAATGCAGGACGACAAGTGCATCCGTGCCCTGTCGTGGATCGGCAGCGGCGGGGCTGTGCTCGCGTCGGCCTGTCTGGTCACGTCAGTGGTGATAGCCATCCTCCCCGGATCCCCGTCCGTGGTGCGCCCCGACAGACCGGGGGCCGGGACCGGGGCCTCCGAGCGCGCCCCTTCACTCCGGCCGCCCGGGCACACTGCAGGTTATCCCCATATCTACCCAGGGGACCGGAAACCAAACACCGTCATCTCCGGTTCGGCCGGGTCGGCATCGCTGGCCGCCGCCCCGTCTGTCACCCTGCATCCTGCCGTCGCCCCGGCCAAGGTCCCGTCGGGAGCCGCCGCGTGGACCACGTCGCTGCAGCAGGAACACCTGGTCGCCCCCATCGTCGCCGCAGCGGTGGGGCGGGCCGGCCGGGAGCTGCTGCTGGTGGGGGCCGACGGCGGCCTGTTCCCGGTCGGGTCGGCGGGCTTCTTTGGGTCCCTGGGCGGCACCCGCCTGGCCGCCCCGGTCACCTCGGTGGCCGCCGACCCGGCCAGTGACGGCTACTGGATGGCCGGGGCCGACGGCGGGGTGTTCGCCTTCCACGCGCCGTACCACGGCGCGCTGAGCGGGCGGCACCTGAGCGCCCCCATCGTGGCCATGGCGGCGACGCCCGACGGTGGTGGGTACTGGCTGGCGGCGGCCGACGGCGGGGTGTTCGCCTTCGGTGATGCCCGCTACATGGGGAACCTGAGCCGGTCCCGGCTGGCCTCGCCGATCGTGGCCATGGCGGCCATGCCCTCCGCAGACGGGTACTGGCTGGCGGCGGGCGACGGCGGGGTGTTCGGCTTCGGCCACGCCGGCTACCACGGCAACGCCGTCGGGCGGACGGCCGGTTCCCCCATCACGGCCCTGGTCCCGAGCGCCGACGGTCAGGGCTACTGGCTGGCCGGCACCGGCGGGAGCGTCTACGCCTTCGGCGACGCCCCTCCGGTGGGCCAGACGGCCAGCGCCGCCGCCCTGGCCGCGGCGGCCCTGCCGCCGGTGGACCCGTCGGTGGCCAGAAAGGCCGTCAGCGACCTGACCGCCTACCCCCCGGGGTCGGTGGGGATGGACATATCCCAGTACCAGTGCGGCCAGATCCCGCCGGGACCGACCGGGGTGGCGGTGGTGCAGGTGACCAGCGGTGCCATCGACAACCCGCCCAACCCCTGCTACCTGCAGGAGGCCGCGTGGGCCGGGCCCCGGATGTCGGCCTACATCTACATGGACGGCCTCCCCGAGCCGGCCCCGGAGTCATCGCTCACCGGGCCGGCGGGAGCCTGCGCCCTGATCGACGCGGCGTGCGAGAGCTTCAACTACGGCTACAACTGGGCCCGCCACTGGGTCGCCTACTCCCGCAGCGTGGGGGTGTACCCGAAGCTGTGGTGGCTCGACGTGGAGCGGTACTCCGGGTGGCGTGACACCATCAGCAACGACCTGGTGATCAACGGCGCCCTCCTCGGGCTCCGGTCCATGGAGGTCCAGGGCGGGATCTACTCGACCCGGCCGCAGTGGGACGGCATCACCGGCGCCCTGGTCGTACCCGGCGTGCCCCTCTGGACCGCCGGGGCCGGCAACCGGTCCGGGCCGGGCTACAGCGCCGCCAACTACTGCGCCGACCCCGGCCTCTACAGCTTCGGGTCCGGCGTCTTGAAGATGGTGCAGTTCGGATACCAGGGGCCCTTCCCCGGGTCCTATTCGGGGCCGGCCAACCCATACGACCTGGACCTGGCCTGCGGGTAGCCGGCCCCTGATGCGCCCGGCCGGCCCGGCCCGGCCGCTACCGTGCCCCGGGATGGCCGACGGTGCAGCAACCGGTTCGGGTCGCGGTCGGGGCGTGACCGTGGCGCTGGACATCCAGGCTCTTCAGAGCCGGGGCAGGCCCAGGGCGCAATGGCCGGGGTGGCCGGGCTGGCCGCCCGGCTCCACCCCGCTACGCGACATCCAGGCCTACGTGGCCGCGCACGCCGCGGCCCTGGCCCGGTCCGGCCGGCTGGCTGCCGCCCTGCTGGCCCCGGAGTACCCCGCCCCGGACGTCTCCTGCCTCCCCGACGGGCTCCTGGCGTCCGGGGTGGTCCGCTGGGACCGGCGGGCCGAGATCCGCCGGCTGGTCCGGCTGGCGGTCGCCGACGGGACGGAGAAGACGATCCTGGCCCACCACGTGCCGGCGCCGTTCCTCGACACCGACTTCGGAGACCCGGCCGGCCAGGTGGTGAGCGCCGATTGGGCCGAGGCCGGCGTTGCGCGGGTGGTGACCGTCCACGACCTGGATCCGCTCGAGGACCCGCAGCGGTGGCTGCGGTGGGATGCCTGCCGGGCCCGGTACCGGGCCCGGGCGGAGTGGGTGGCGGAGTCGGATGTGATCGTGGCGGCGAGCGGTCGGGCCGCCGAGCAGGTCGTCCGACTTCTGGGCGTAGCGCCCGAACGCCTGGTCGTGCCGGCCGGTGCCGACCCGGTGGACGGCATCGTCGAGGCCCTGGCGCGCCGGGTGCCGGGGGGTCATCCCGGCTCCGGCGCCACCCGGCCCGTCCCCGGCATACCCCGGCCCCGGTCCGGCCCAGGCCGGCCCAGGCGGGGCGCGGACCGCCCCACCGCGCCAGCGGACCTCCCGGTCGCGCTGGCCCTGGTCGGGCCCTTCCCACCCCATGGCGGCGGCATCGGCGCGTACAACGGCGACCTCATCGCTGCCCTGGCATCTTCCGGGATGCCGACCCCGGGGCGCCCGGGCCCGGCCGCCCGGGTGGACGCGGTGCCCACCCCCGCCGAGGCCTGGGCCGGCGCGGACCGCGGGTGGCGACCGCCGGCCGGGGTCCGCAAGCTCCACCCCGAGTCGCTGGGGCGTGACATCCGCCCGGCCGGCTACGACCACCTGATCTACACCATCGGCAACTCGTCCGGGCACCTGACCACCGTGGAGACGGCCCTGCGTCATCCGGGGTGGCTGTGGTTGCACGAGACCCGCCTGCCGGCCGTGGCTACCACCGCCATGGAGGGGCTCGGCGACGAGGAGTTCCGGGCCCGGATGGAGTGGCTGCTGGAGCGGGCGTACCCGGGCCGGGCCCCGCTGGCGTCGGCCGCGGCCGCTGGGAGATCCCACCTGGCACTGGCCGAGGCCGGGGTGGGGCTGGCCGGGCTCCTGGCGGCCCGGTCCGCCGGCGTGCTGGTCAACTCCACGGCCGCCCGCAACTTCCTCCTCCTGGACCTGCCCCCCCTGGCGTGGCACCCGCCGGTCCGGGTGCTGCCCCCCGGCTGCCCGCCCGTCCGGCGCCTCGGGGCCGGCCGTCGCCCGGGCCCATCCGGGGGCCGGCCGCTCGCGGTGGCGTTCGGGGTGGTGTCCATGTCCAAGCGTCCTGACCTGTTGGTCGACGCCGCCGCCCGGGGCCGCTTCGACCTGGCGTTCGTGGGCCCGTGCCCGCCGATCCTGGCCGAGCTGATCGGCAACCGGGCCCGGCACCTCGGCATGCAGGAGCGGGTCGAGGTGGCCGGTGCGGTCGACGACGGGCAGTGGTGGGAGTGGATGGGCCGCGCCACCGTGGCGGTGCAGCTGCGGGAGGAGTCGAGCGGCGAGATCTCGGCCGCCGTGCTCGACGCCCTGTCCGCCGGGGTGCCGGTGGTGACCAATCTGCCGGCCGCGTCGGACTATCCGGAGGGGACGGTGGCCATGCTCCCGGCCGGGGCCGGGGCTCCTCCTGACCCCGACGACGTGGCGGCCGTGGTGGACCGGTTGGTGGGTGACCCCGATGAGCTCGACGGGCTCAGCCGGGCCGGGCAGGACTACGCATCGGACCACCAGATGGCCGACCTGGCCCGGGCCCTCCTGGAGGCGGTGACCTCCGCCGCCCCCTGACGCCGCCCCGCCCCGCTCGAAGGGCCTGCCGGCCGAACCCGGCCGACCACCGACCGGGTTCGCCACCGGTACCGGCCGGCGGCCCGTTGGTAGTCTCAGCGGATGGTCGCCAACCGGCTCGGCTGGCCGGCGCTACGCGGCCGGGCTCCCAGCTACGCCGACCCGCAGCAACGGACGACTTCGTCCACCGACCGGCGCATCGACGTCCGGGCCGGTCTGATCATCTCCGCCCTGTACCTCCTGGGCGGGGTGATCGCCTACTGGCACGTGTGGGCCCACCCGGCCACCGTCCAGGCCGGGTACGGGACGGGCGACCTGGGCCGCTACGACTGGTTCGTGGGGTGGGTGCCGTGGGCCCTGGCCCACGGGGCCAACCCGTTCGTGTCCCACATCGCCAACGTGCCGTTCGGCGTCAACCTCATGGACGACACCTCGGTCCTGGCCCTGGGGCTGGTCATGGCGCCGGTCACGGTCCTGTTCGGTCCGGTCGTGTCGGTCAACGTCCTGCTGACACTGGCCTACCCGCTGTCCGCCGGGGCGGCCTATCTGCTGGCCCGCCGCTTCACCGGGTGGCGCCCGGCGGCGTTCGCGGCCGGGCTGTTCTACGGGTTCTCGCCCTACATGGTGGCCCAGGGCTCGGGGCACCTGAACCTGTCGTTCGTGCCGCTCCCGCCGCTCATGATCCTGGCTCTGCACGAGCTGCTGATCCGCCAGGAGCGGCCGGCCCGCCGGGTCGGGGCGCTGCTCGGGGTGATGGTGGCGGCGCAGTTCATGATCTCCACCGAGATAACCGCCACCACCGCCCTGTTCTCGGCCATCGCGCTGGTGGTGGTGGCCGCGGTGGGCCGCCACCAGGTGCGGACCCGGGCCCGTCACGCCGCTGAGGGCCTGGCGGTGGCGGCCGCGGTGGCGGTGGCCCTCCTGGCCTACCCGCTGTACGTGGCGCTGGCCGGGCCGCGGCACATCTCCGGGCTCATCCTCGGCTTCCAGTACTACTACTCGGACCTGGTGGCGCCGCTGCTGCCCACCTCGCTGATGCAGTTCGGCACGGCCCACATGAAGCGCATAGCGGACAAGATCGGCGGCAACCTGTCGGAGAACGGCACATACCTCGGCGTGCCCCTCATCGTCTTGGTGGTGGCCGCCGCCGCGCTGATCCGCCGGAAGGTGGTGTGGATAGCCACGGGCATGGCGGTGATCGCCTTCGTGCTGTCCCTGGGCAGCCGGTTCCACCTCGGGCTGGCCCGCTACGCCACCTTCGGTGACAAGATTCCGCTGCCGGGCGCCGTCCTGTTCCACATCCCCAAGTTCAACGACGCCTTCCCGGTCCGCTACGCCCTGTTCGTCGACCTGTTCGTGAGCATCGTCTTGGCCGTCACCCTCGAGGTCCTGCACCGCAGGGGATCCGGACGGCCGGCGCTGGGGGTGGCCCTGCCGGCGGCCGTGGCGGTGGTGGCGCTGCTGCCTCTGCTGCCGGCGTGGCCCTACGCCGCAGAGGGCCCCACCGGTGTGCCGAGCTATTTCACCACCGCTGCGGTGGACGCCGTCCCGGCCGGATCAACCGCCCTGGTGTATCCGGTGCCGGTCAACACCAACGACGCCGCCCAGCTGTGGCAGGCCGAGGCGGGCTACCGGTTCTCCGAGGTGGGGGGCTACTTCGTGGTGCCGGCACCCAGGGGGGCGCCGTCGGGATCGCAGTTCTTCGAGCCGACGACCACGACCACCGAGCTGACCGCCCTGGCCAATGGGCGGGCCCTGCCCCGCACCCCGGCCCTCCGGGCGGCCCTCACCGGGCAGCTGCGCAGCTGGGGGGTGTCCAGCTTGCTGGTCCAGCCGGTGGGGGCGGACCCGGTGGGCTTCTTCACCTGGCTGACCGGGCGGCCCCCCGACGTGTCCCGGGGCGGGATGCTCGCCTGGTACCACTGGCCGCTTCGGAGTAGATAGCAGCCATACCCCGGGCGCACGCGTCCCAGGAGAAAGTGCCGGATCGTTCCCGGCCGGACCCGCCGAGCATCCGGGCCCGGTCGCGGTCGTCGAGCAGGGCCGCCATTGCCTCGCCCAGGGCATCGTGGTCTCCGGCCGGGACCAGCACGGCCGAGTCGCCCACCACCTCCGGGATGGAACCGGCGGCGGTGGCCACCACCGGGACGCCGGCGGCCATCGCCTGTAACGGCGGGTAGCCGAAGCCCTCGTAGCGGGACGGGTAGGCCAGGAGAGCGGCTCCCTGCAGGACAGCTGTCAGATCCTCGTCGCCGACGTAGCCGAGCTGGACTATCCGCTCCCGGTGAGGCGAGCGCGCCAGTGCCTCCCGGAAGTCCCCGGCCCCCCATCCGTCGGCCCCGATCACGACCAGGCCGACATCGGGGCGCGCCCCGGCCAGCGCGTCGAAAGCCCGGACCAGGCTGGGGTAGTCCTTGCGGGGCTCGACCGTGCCGACGGCCAGGACGTAGCGCTCGAACGGCAGTCGGGGAGGCGTCGGCCCGGCCGGGGCCAGAGGCGGTATACCCGACCACACCACCCGGACCCGGTCCGGGTCGGCCCCGAAAGCGTCGATCACCTCGTCGGCCACGAAACGGGAGTGGGTGTGCACCCAGGCCCCCCGGCGCACCGCCCGGCGGATGAATTCGGGGAACACCAGGGTCTCCGGCTGGCACATCTCCGGGAAGTGCAGGGGGGTCAGGTCGTGCACCGTGACCACCCGGGCCGCCCGCCCGGTGGGAGGGACGATGAAGTTGGTGCCGTGCACCACGTCGAGCGGGCCGGTGAACGCCTCGAGCGGCACCGCCACCCGGCGTTCCCACAGGGCCCGCACCGGCCGGGCCGGCATGGGCCGCCCGATCAGGGGGATGCCGGAAGGAAGCCGGGCGGCCAGCTCCGGGCGCATCCGCCAGGTGACGGCGTAGACCGCCACGTCCAGCTCCTCCACCCCGGCCAGCCCCTGGAGCAGCCCGAAGGTGAAGTTACCGACGCCGGTCCGCCGGCCGAGGAGCGGCTCGCCGTCCAGGGCCACCTTGATCATCCGGGCAGTCTGGCACGCCGGTGATACGGTCCCCGCCATGAGCGCGTTGCCCGACCCCGCCCTCGAGGCGGCCGCTGAACGGCTGGAACGCCAGGCTCCCGGCTACCTGGCCCGGACCCGCCGGCTGGCCGCCGGCCTGGGCCTCCCGCCCACCCCCGCCGAGCGGGTGGTGCGGGCCATAGACCTGGTCGACGAGACCGCCCAGGTCAACGCCGACGCCTCCACCTACTCGGCCCAGGTGTGGAACCGGGTCATGAAGACGGCGGTGGGCCGGTTGGTCCGCTGGTACATGCTGCACATGGCCGGGCAGGTGGCCAATCTCGGCGGCAGCGTGTCGTGGCTGGGCCGGGCCCTGTACGACTACACGGCGGGCCTGGAGGCGGAGGTCCAGCGGCTGAAGGTGGAGGTCGAGCAGCTGAAGGCCCGGGTGGAGGAGATGCAGACCCGGCCCTAGGCGGTGCAGGCCAGGCCGCCCCGGCGGGGCCGGCTGGCGAGGAACGACTCGAGCGAGGACAACGGCATGGCCAGCCCCTGATCCGAGGCCGTGTCCAGGGCGAACACCACTCCCACCACCCGGCCCGAGGCGTCGAGGAGGGGACTGCCGGAGTTGCCCGGCTTCACCGTGTCGCTGATCTGCAGCACCGGGCCCGAAACCCCCAGCTCCGGGGCGGTGGTCACTCCCAGCACCTTTCCCGACGTGACGGTCAGCTGGTCGCCTTCGGGGTAGCCGGTGACGTACACCGCCTCGCCGACCGCCGGCATGGCCGGCCCGGCGGACGGGGCCACCGTGCCCGCCGGGGGCCCGGCGTGGAGCCGGGCCAGGTCGTAGGGGCCGCTGTGCCCGGTCACCCCGGCGTTGAAGTCGGTGCCCGACCAGGTGGACAGCTGAAGGCCGGAGGCGCCGGCCGCCACGTGGCGGTTGGTGACGACCGTCCCGTCGAAGGCGAACGCCGTGCCGGTGGACAGGCACGCCGGGTTGCGCACCCGGAACACGAACTGCCGGGCCTCGGCCAGCAGGGCGCCCGGCCCGCCCAGGGCGGCCACCGCCACCGGAGCGGCCGTCACCGTGGAGGTGGGCTGGGCCCGGGGTGCGGTCGGGGCGCACGCCGAGAGCAGGGCCGTGCCGGCGCCCAGGCCGGCGGCCGCGACCTTCCAGGGGCTCCTCACGGGGCGTTCTGGATGGCCGACTGCAGCTGCTGGTTGGCCGACTCGGCCTGGTTGCAGGTGGAGTCGACCTGGGCCGCCTCCGCCTCGAGAGCATTCAGCCGGCTGACGTCGCCCGACCCGACGGCTGTGTTCAAGTCGGTGTCCAGCTGGTTGGTGGCGGTCAGGCACTGCTGCAGGTCGTCGGCGACGCTGCCCGCGGCCGAGAGGAGCTGCTGCAGGACCGTCTCCTGGTCGACGGCCTTCTCCTTCTGGGTGGCCACGTTGGACAGCTGGCCCTGCAGCGACGACAGCTGGTTGTGGAGCGTCGCCACCTGCGAGTTGAGCGTCCCGATCCGGCCGTTGGCGGACTTCACCTGGCTGATCATCTGCTCCGCCCGGGCCATCTGGGCCAGATCGAGGCGTCGCCAGTTCTGCGCCGTGCGGTCGTTGTGCCAGGCCAGGTAGCCGAGTCCGCCGCCGGCCGCCACCACGACGGTGAAGGCGACGGCTGTCAGCCACCTCCGGCTCCGGCGGGCTGGTGGCGGGCCCAGCGGCGCCGGGGTCCACGTCAGCGGCACGAAGGTCTCCGGGCCCGGGCGGTCGGCCCATCCCTCTCCGGCCCGGCGGTCCTCTGACACCGGCACCGAGTGTAAATGGCGCGATCATCCCCCAATGGCCGGAACCGTCCTGGCGGTATCCCCGCATCCCGACGACGAGATCGTCGGCTGCGGGGCCACCCTCCTGGCGCTGCGCGACGCCGGGTGGCGGGTGGTCAACCTGGCCTGCTCCCTCGGCCGGGGTCCGACGCGGGACCGCCGCCGGGCCGAGCTGGAGGCGGCGCTGGCGGTGGTGGGATTCGAGGGCCTGATCGCACCGGGTGACGTGCCGCTGGTCGATTCGGTGCTGTCCGCCGCCCGCCGGGTGGGAGCCGATCTGGTGGTCTCGCCGCACACCGCCGACGGCCACCCGGCCCACGAGGCGGCCGGTCGGGCGGTGGCCGCGGCCGGCCCCGGCCTGCCGTCTCCGCGCTGGTGGGCCTGGGGCCTGTGGGCCGACCTGCCCACCCCCAACCTGTACGTGCCGTGGGACCGGGGCCGGCTGGGCGAGCTGACGTCGGCGCTGCGCTGCCATGCCGGCGAACTGGCCCGCAACCCCTACGACGAGCTGCTCGCCGCCCGCGGCCGGGTGGCCGCCATCCTGGGGTCGGAGCGGGTGTTCGGCTACGGGGCTCCGGCCGCGTCGGCCCTGCCCTACGCCGACCTGCTCACCGAGACGTGCTTCGAGGCCGGCTCGTGGCGGCCCTCCCCGCCCCGCCTGGCCGCCCCGGACGACCCGGACAGCCCCGACGACCCGGGCCGGCCCGGTTTCCGGGGCCCCTAACCGGGGCGCGAGGACAGGAGCTCACCCCCGGCCATGTAGTCCTGGGGGGCGAACTCCGACACCCACACCCGGATGGACGGAACCGGGGCCCCGATGGACTCGTGCACCGCTTCGGTCACGGCCCGCAGCAGGGCTTCCTTCTGCTCGGCGGTGCGGCCGGCGGCCATGTGGATCTGGACCAGAGGCATGCCAGACCCTAGGCCCCCGGACCGGCGCGGCCGGTCGGCTCCTAGGACGCCGCCACCAGCGCGGCGGCGCCCCCGGCGGCCACCAGCTCGACCAGCAGATCCTCCAGGGCCGCCGGGCCGGCCGGCTCGGGCGTGAAGGCCGGGAGCCGGTAGGACCGCTCCACCGCGATGTGGCCACGGTGACCCAACCTCTCGCGCTTCACGATGAGCCAGCCGTCCCCGTAGCGGAGGGTGAGCTGGCGGGCACCGGGGTCCGCCTGCACGTCTATGTGGCCGCCCGCATGAGCCGATCCGAGAGCCGAGTTGGCCCGACGGGTCAGGCAGATGAGCTGTGCGCAGAGCCCGAACCACCGCTGGTCCGCCGCCTGCAGGTCCCGGGTGGAGCTGGGCACCAGCCGGGGACAGGTGGCCTGAACGGAGCGGGCTGCTGCCTCAACCAGTCTCTCCGAGAAGGCGTCATCGTTCACCGCCGGCCACGATGTATCAAATGCCCGGATACCGGTAGGGGCTTTGGTCCCGAACCGGAAAGCAGGCCTAACGTCGCCTGCCATGGCCGACTTCCCGCTGCCCTACGTATCGCATGACCTGTCCGGTCAGGTGGCCCTCGTGACAGGTGCCAGTTCCGGTCTGGGCCGCCGCTTCGCCACCACCCTGGCTGCGTCCGGGGCCGCCGTGGCGGTGGCCGCCCGCCGGGCCGACCGCCTGGAGGAGCTGGTGGGGGAGATCACCGGGCGGGGGGGCCGGGCCGCGGCCGTGCCGCTCGACGTCACCGACGCCGGGTCCATCACCGCCGCGGTGGACGCCGCGGAGCAGCAGCTGGGCCGGGTCACCATCCTGGTCAACAACGCCGGCATCCCCGACGCCCAGTACGCCACCCGCATGCCGGTGGAGCTGGTCGACCGGGTCATCGGCACCAACCTGCGGGGCCCGTGGCTCCTGGCCTGCGAGGTGGCCCGCCGGCTCATCGCGGCGGGCTCGCCGGGACGCATCGTCAACATCTCGTCCATCGGTGCCTTCAACTACGCCGGAGGCGCAGCCGCCCTGTATTCGGTCACCAAGGCCGCCGTCAACCGGATGACCGAGGTGCTGGCCGTCGAATGGGCCAGGTACAACATCAACGTCAACGGCATCGCGCCCGGAGCTTTTTCCTCGGAGATGATGGACGGCATGATCTCCCGCCTGGGCGACGTGACCGCCCACACCCCCCGCAAGCGGCTCGGTGACCCGGCCCAGCTGGACAGCACCCTGCTCTACCTGGTCTCGCCGGCGTCGGAGTTCGTCACCGGCACCGTCATCAAGGTCGACGACGGGCAGGGGTCGCGCTGATGGCCGTCGACGCCGAGATCGCCGACGAGCTGGTCGCCACCATCCGGAGCTGGGTCCGCCGGGAGGTGATACCGGGGGCGTCGGCCCTCGAGCACGCCGACGAGTACCCCGCGGAATGGGTGGAGCAGATGCGCCGGTTCGGTCTGTTCGGATCCCGGATCCCGGAGGAGTACGGCGGGCTCGGGCTGGACACCCTCACCTACGCCCGGCTCATGGAGGAGCTGTCCTACGGGTGGATGTCCCTGGCCGGGGTGCTGAACACCCACACCATCACCGCCATGCTCATCTACCGGCACGGCTCCGACGACATGAAGTCCAGGCTCCTGCCGGCGATGGCGTCGGGGGACAGGCGGGGGGCCTTCTCGCTGTCGGAGCCCGACGCCGGATCGGACACCGCGTCGCTGCGCTGCCGGGCCGAACCCGACGGCGACGAGTACGTCCTCAACGGCACCAAGATGTGGGTGACCAACGGGGAGCGGGCATCGGTGCTGTCGGTGGCGGCCCGCACCCCCGAGGGGGTGACCTGCTTCATCGTGGAGAAGGAGCCCGGGCCCCGATCGGGGGGGATCTCCACCTCCAAGCGCATCGACAAGCTCGGCTACAAGGGTCTCGAGACCGTCGAGATGACCTATGACGGGCACCGGGTGCCGAACGACGCGGTGCTCGGCGGCCCGGCCGGCCTGGGCCGGGGGCTGCACTACATGCTCGGCGGCCTGGAACTGGGCCGGATCAACATCGCGGCCCGGGCGCTCGGCGTGGCCCGCGCCGCCTACGACGCCGCCATGCGCTACGCCCACCAGCGGGAGACCTTCGGCGTGCCCATCGCCCGCCACCAGGCCATCGCCTTCAAGCTGGCCGACATGGCCACCAGGATCGAGGCGTCCCGGCTCCTGGTGGAGAGCGCGGCGGCCAAGTTCGAGCGGGGTGAGCGGGCTGACGTGGAGGCCGGCATGGCCAAGCTGTTCTGTTCGGAGACGGCGTTCGAGGTGGCCACCGAGGCCATGCGCATACACGGGGGCTACGGCTACACCCGGGAGTTCCCGGTGGAGCGCTACTTCCGCGACGCCCCCCTGATGATCATCGGTGAGGGGACCAACGAGATCCAGAGGATCGTGATCGCCCGGGGCCTCATGAAGCGGTGGTCCGAGGAGAACCCCTCGAGCTGAGCTCCTCGAGCATCCGGGTCTGCGCTCCCACCTCCGGACCGGCCATGGGCCGGGCCGCGGCCACCGTGGCCAGGGCGTCGTCCAGGCCGCGCCCGGCTTGCAGCAGCACCGCCACGGCCATGGTCCCGGCCCGGCCGATGCCCGCCCCGCAGTGCATCAGCACCGACCGCCCCTCCGCCAGGAGGCCGTCGATCCGCCCGGCCAGCGCCTCGGCGGCCTCGACGGCCGGGGCGTGCAGGTCGGCTACGGGGAGCCACAGGGCCCGCCGGTCGGAGCGAAGCCACTCCACGTAGCTGGGGTAGCGGTCGGACAGTTCGGACTCCTCGCACAGGCACACCACGGCGGTTGCGCCGACCTCGGCCATCGCCGCCTCGGGGTCGGGCCCGACGAAGCGCCGGCCGGCCAGCCACAGGGCTCCGGGCCTCTCCGGAAGCGGCACCCGGTCCACCCCGCCGTGACGGGACCGCCCGGAGGGCCACTCCTGCAGCATTTTGGTCAATATAGGCGGGTGGAAGCAGTGATCTTCGACTGGGGCGGGACGCTCTCGGTGTGGGCGGACGTCGACATAGACGACATGTGGCGCCTGGCGGCGCGCCACATCGCTCCCGACCGGGAGGAGGAGCTGACGGCGGCGCTGGTCCAGGTGGAGGCCCGGTCCTGGGAACGGACCCGGACCGACCGGCGCTCGACCCGCCTGTCCGAACTGCTGGCGGAGGCGTCGGCGGCTCTCGGAGTGGACGTGGCCGGCGCCATCCTGGAGGAGGCCGAGAGCCACCACCTCGACTCGTGGACCCCCCACATCCGCCACCAACCCGACGCCGCCCCGGCGCTCGAGGAGCTGCGGGACCGGGGCCTGCGGATAGGCCTGCTCTCCAACACCCACTGGCCCCGCCACTTCCACGAGCACTTCCTCGCCCGCGACGGCCTCGACGGCCTCATAGACGCCCGCTTCTACACCAGCGAGATGGACCACGTGAAGCCCGACGGGCGGGCCTTCGCCCCGGTGGTTAGAGCCCTCGGCGTCGCCGACCCCGGCCGGGCCGTCTTCGTCGGGGACCGGCTCCACGACGACGTGTGGGGCGCCCGCCAGGCCGGGATGAAAGCGATCTGGGTGCGCAACGACCGGACCCCCTCGTTCGACGTGAGCCCCGACGGGGTGATCGACTCGCTGTCCGAGCTGCCCGGTCTGGTCGCCAGGCTGGCCGCCGCCCCCGGCTGAGACCAGCTGAAGACGTCATCCTGTGAGTATCCTGAGAGCAGAAGGTGGGGGTTCGGGGGGGCCGACAACAGATGCCAGATCCGGAAGAGCGGAACCCCGGCAGGGGGCGTGAAGGCGACGGTCTGCGGAGGCTGCTGGCCGAGTCCCTGGCCGGTTTCGCCCGCACCCTGTCCGGCGCCGAAGGGATCGGACCGGTGCTACACGACCTGGCCGACCGGGTGTCCACCGCCCTCGGGGCGGCCGGAGCCGGGGTGATCCTCCTCGACGGCGGCCGGGTAGTGGCCGGTCCCGCCAGCCGGCCGTTGGCGGTCCCGTTCGAACGGATAGAGGAGGAACTGCAGGAGGGTCCAGGGCTGGAGTCCGCGGTGTCCGGCCGGCCGGTCCTGGTACCGGACCTGCTCTCGGGCGCCGACCGCTGGCCCCGCTGGTTCAGCCGGGCCTCCGGCGCGGGTATCGGGGCCGTGGCGTCGGTCCCCCTCCGGGCGGGGGAGGTGGCGGTCGGCGCGCTGAGTATCTACGACGGGTCACCCCGGGAGTGGCCGCCCGCGGAGATCGAACCGGTCCGGGTGCTGGCCGACCTGGCCGCCGGCTACGTGGACCTGGCCCGGCGCCTGGACCAGCAGCGGCGCCTGGCCGAGCAGCTCCAGCGGGCCCTCGACAGCCGGGTGGTGATCGAGCAGGCCAAGGGCATCATCGCCACCCACCGGGGGGTGGCGATGGACCGGGCGTTCGAGATCCTGCGCCGCCACGCCGATCGGCACGGGGCCACCGTGGAGCAGACGGCCGACGCGGTGGTGAGGCTGGGCCTGAGGCCCTGACCCTCACAGCTGCAGGCGACCGGCGACCACGTCGGCAGCGACCGCCTTGAGGGTCCGGCCCCGGCCCCGGGCGTTGCGGCGCATCAGGGCCAGGGCCTGCTCGACCGTGACGCCCCGCCTCTCGGCCACGATGCCCTTGGCCTGCTCCACGATCACCCTGGCCTCGAGGGCGTGCTGCAGCTGCGCGGTGGTCCGTTGGAGACGCTCCCACTCCTCGTGGTGCTTCGCCCGGGCCGAGACCAGGTCGGCCAGCCCGGTCAGCACCACGGCGTGCGACGCCGACCATTCCCGGCCGGCCCGGATGGCCACATTGAGGACGCCGTTGGCAGTATCACTGCCAACGGCGTCACCGGCCAGGGGCAGGGCGAGGAGGGTGGCCAGTCCGGCCTCCCGGGCTGCCCGGGCCACCGCCGGCCACCGCTGTCCTCGCTCGGTCAGGTCCTCGACGTGGACGATGGCGTTCGACCGGGCCGACTCGGCCGACGGCCCGTCCTCCCCCAGCTCCTGCAGCTCCTGCAGCTTCCGCATCCGGCTGTCGGTGGCCGCCACATGGCGCAGCCGCTCCCCCCCGTGGCGCCACATGGTCCCGGCCGCGCCGACCTCCGGCAGCCGGCCGACCGCGTCGGTCAGGGCCGCCAGCAGCGGAAGGGGTCCAGCCGTGGTCGCGGGCAGGCCGGCCAGCAGCGCCAGGAGCATCTCCGCCGCTTTGTCCGCCCTAACGCCGGTAGGACCCGGTGGGCCCGAGCACGCCATAACCTGTTCCTGATCCCCCGGCGGGAGGATTAAACGGACTTCTGCCGATAAATGTCCGTATGCCGCCGCCGACCCGTTGACCGCCCGGTGGACCCGCGGTACCGTCGATGCCGCAAGAGGTTTATGCCGTAGACCCTGGCAGCCTGGTCGCCCTTGATCCTGGCGACGTCCGAAAGTGACGTTCGTAGTGGAGGGGAGACAGTGGCGGCTGACCTGAGGATTGCCAGAGACGGGGCCGGAGCCCCGGCGATCGACTTCATGCCTCTGGCCACCCTGATCGCCGAGGCCGGCAGCCGGGTGCTGGCGGTCAACGCGGCCTGGGTGCAGCTGAGCGGTCTGGCCGAGGACCGGTCGCTCGACCGGGGATGGCTGGACCTGGTCGCGGAGCGGGACCGGGACCGCATCCAGCGGGCCGTTCACCGGGTCCTCGACGGCGGGGGTCTCGAGACGCTGGAGCAGGAGATCGACGGCGGGGGCGGGTCGCGCTGGACCCGATGGACGTTCCGTCGTCACGACTGTCAGGGCCGGCCGGTGGTGGTGATGGTGGTGGTGGACCTCGACGCCGAGCACCACCTGCAGGTCGACCTCCGGCACCGGGCGACCCACGACGCCCTGACCGGCCTGGTCAACCGGGCGGAGTTCCTCGACCTGACGGGCCGGGCCGTCACCCGCCAGGAGGGCCGGGTCGGGGTCGTGTACATGGACCTCGACCGCTTCAAGGCCATCAACGACGAGGGAGGCCACCAGCTCGGCGACCGGGTCCTGGCCGCGGCCGCCCGCCGGCTGCGCACCGGCGTCCGACCGGCCGACGTGGTGGGCCGGGTGGGCGGTGACGAGTTCGCGGTGCTCTGCCACGATCTGACCCACGCCGAGGATCTCGAGGCGGTGGCCGGACGCCTTCGGGCGGTGATGAAGGCCCCGCTGGAGGTGGACGGCCACCTGTACCAGGTGGGGGTTTCCACCGGGGTGGCGGTCTCCAGCCCGGATCTCACCCCCGAGGACCTTCTCGATGCAGCCGATCGGGCCATGTACGCGGCGAAGTCCCGTCGCTACCCGGTCCCATCGTCGGCCGTGGTCCGGGCGGGCGGTCTCCTGGGGGACCGGGACCACGGTCGCGGGCGGCGGAGGCCCGCCCCCGGTTCCGAGCGGGACCGGTCGCCGGGCCCGGCGGAGGAGCTGCTGCAGCATCTCTACAACGCCCGGTTGAGCCTGGAGAGCTGCGCCACGGCCGTCGGCTCCGGTGCCGGAGCGGTAGAGGATCTGTGGTCGGCCATCGACGAGGTGGACGCCGTCCTGTCGTGCCTGAGCCCTGAGGGGCCCCGGCCGCCGCTCGTCACCCAGCGCCCGGCGCGCAGCGGCGGACCGTCCTAGCCCGGCCGCCGGCGTGGTGGGTGGGCCCGCGCACACCCGCCCGTCGGGGCCCCGGCGCCGGTAGCCTGGCGGGCGCGTGAAAGTTCGTTTCGCCGTCTCCGTGGGCCTGGGACCGCCCGACCCGGTGGGCCTGGGCTCGGTGGTCGAGCGGGCCGAGCAGCTGGGCTTCGACACCGTGTGGATGTCCGACGTCCCATCGCTGCCGTCCACCGACCCGTCGCTCGGGGTGGCCTACGCCGCTGCCCGAACCGGCCGGATGCACCTCGGTATCAATCTCATCCCGTTCGGGTCGACCCCCTACGTGGTGGCGCACCGCCTGGCCCAGCTGGACCGCCTCGCCGGTGGCCGGCTGCTGGTCACCCTGGTCCCGGGGCTGGACCTGCCGGGTGAGCGCCAGGCGCTGGGCACGGACGGGAGGCACCGGGGCCGCCTGATGGACCAGGTCATCCCCCAGCTCCGGGCGTGGTGGGCCGGTGAGACGGTGGACGGTTTGGTACTGCCGGTGCGCCCGGTGCAGCAGCCGCTGGAGTTGTGGCTCGGCGGCTCGGGACCGGAGGCGGTCAGCCGGGCCGGCCGGCTGGCCGACGGCTGGCTGGGCTCGCTCGTGACCCCGGCCCGGGCCGGGGAGATCAGATCGGCCATCGAGGCGGAGGCGGCCGCCGCCGGCAGGACCGTCGACCCGGAGCACTTCGGTCTGTCCATCGGATACGCCCGTCGTCCCGGGGATGTGGAGCGGGCCGCCCGACTGCGGCCGATACGGCCCCGCCGCCCGGAGAACGCCGGGGACCCCGCCGAGTTGGTGCCGGTCGGGGCCGACCGCCTGCGCCGGCTGGTGGGGGAGCTGGTGGAAGCCGGGTTGTCGAAGTTCGTGGTGCGGCCGGTCGCCCCGGTGGAGGACTGGGACGGCGAGCTGGCCTGGCTGGCCGACACCGTGTTGGACCTGCAGACCTGAGGAGGTCCTGACGGTCCGGTGGGCCGTTACCGGGACCGGGCGATGCCGGCCGCGTCGGCGATGCGGTTCGCCTCGTCGCGGGCGTCCCGTCCGGCGCCGACGCCGACGATGAACCGCTCGAAGCGGCCGGTGTTGAGCTCCACTTCCACCGCGCTGGTCTCGCGGCGCAGGACGTTGAAGTCGAACTTCTTGTCCCCGTGGATCCAGGTGCCTATGGCCGCCACCCCCCGCATGGCCGTGCCGGCCATCCGCCGGCCCCGCAGGGCCATCCACGGGCTGTCGAGGGGCCGGACCGCCCGCACCGAGCTCAGCGGCACCCGGATGTCGGCGTGGAAGCCCAGGACCTTCTGCCTCACCGGCAGGTGCAGCACCAGATCCGACCCATCCACCACCAGTTCGGCCACGCCCGCAGCTTAGAGAGCCGCGGGGTGGCCCGGGCCCCGCTCCGCCGGGATCCGGGGGCTGCCCGTTGCGGGGACGCTCAGTGGCCTCCGGCGCAAGCGGCGGTCACGCCGGCTTCAGGACGGCGCCGAACACCCCCGGACGGTTGCCCTGGACTCCCGCGCCGTGCGGGGCGTCGATCCCGGCCGTGAATTCGGAGAACGCGGAGTTGTGGTCGACGTCGTCGACCAGCAGCAGACCTCCCGGTCGCAGCGCCGACCAGGCCAGACGCATCTCGAACAGCATGTTGGACCGGGTGTGGAGGCTGTCGTGGACGAACAGGTCCAGGGGGGAGTTGGCCTCGATGATCTTCGGGAGCAGGCGCCGGCTGCCTCCTCTCAGCCAGGTCCACCGTCCGCCGAGGTCCGGGTCGACGGCGGCTCCGGCACCGCCGCTGCGGACCAGGTTGACCTCGGGCAGGTCGATGCTCCACAGGTGGCCGGACCCGTTGGCCTCCATGGCCGACAGGATCACCGCGCTGGTGAAGCCGCGGGCCACCCCCGTCTCGACCACCCGCTCGGGGCGCAGATGGCGGGTGGCGGCCCACACCGCGGTCATGGTCCCGAGGCCCGAGTCGTGGTAGTGCCGCTCCGGGAACCGGTCTGTGATGCTCGTCCACACCTCGTCGAAGGGCGCGCACACCTCGCAGTGGCCGGTCACCCCGAGGAGGCGGTGCACCACCTCGGTGGCCGTGCCCTCCGACCCCAGCCCGGCCGGGGCGGCGGTCTGCTTCTCCCTGCGGCGCTCCCACTCGCTGGCCAGGCGGTCGGCCAATTCCTGGGGCCGGTTCCAGTAGTAGCGGGCGCTGTCGAGGAGCGGTCGGGGTGCGGGCGCGGTAGGGGTCTGGGTCACCGGTATTCCCCGTTCGCTGTTCGCCGCTCGGACTCCTCCACCCCGAGGTCACTTCGATGAGAATTTTTTCAAAACGATGACCCGGACGGGAGGATCCCCGCCCGACTCGGCGAACTCTGATATGGGCAAAGAGCGCAAGAAGGGCGTCCAGGCATGAGTGGGTCCACGGGCTTGAGCGAACTCGAGATGGTGGCGGCGACGGATCGCGCCGCCGTGGACCGCTTCCAGGAAGGCGGGTGGGCCGCGTTCGACGAGCTGTACGAGCGCCACTGGGACCGGCTCTACCGTTACTGCCAGTACCGCCTGCGGGACCGCCACGAGGCCGAGGACGTGGCCCAGGAGGCCTTCGCTCGGGCGTGGCGGTCGATGCCCGCTTTCGGTGGCGACCGCAACTTCTATCCGTGGCTGCGGGTGGTGGCCGCCAACCTGTGCACCGACGCCCTGCGCCGACGGTCCCGGTCCGAGCCGGCGGCCGAGCTCGACCTGGACTCGCTCCAGGGCGTCGAGCACCCGGAGACGGCCCGCCTGGAGCGGGAGGACGACCGCCAGATGGTCCGTCAGGCCCTGGCCCGGCTCAACGCCCGGCACCAGACCGCCCTGCTCATGCGGGAGGACGAGGGACTGGCCTACGAGGAGATCGCCGCCCGGACCGGGGTGAGCACGGCGACCGTGGAGTCCCTGCTGTGGCGGGCCCGCCAGGCATTCCGCCGGGAGTTCACCGTCCTGTCGGCCGGCCAGGCCTGCCTGGCCGTCCTGGCCGTGCCTGCCGCGCTGGCCGGCCGGTTCCGGTCGCTCCTGCACGCGGTGACGGCCCGCCTCCATTCGCGGATGAGCCTGGTCGGGTTCCTCCCGTCCTCCTCGGACGCCGCCGGCTACCACAGCGCGGCTCTCACGACCGCGGGGGTGGCTGTCGCCACCGTGGTGGCGGCTGCGGTCGGCATCGGCGCGGCCGGCCCCAGCGCGCCGGCTCCCCCTCCCGTGACCGTGTTCGCCCCCGGTTCCCCGGTGGTCACCTCCGGCTCGAACGGGGCGGTGGCTCCTGCGCCCGCCGCCAGCCGCTCCCGGTCCACCCCGTCGACGCCAGTCCCGGGTACCGCGCCGGCTGCCGGTTCGGCTGCCGTCCCGGTCAGCGATTCGTCGACCACCACGCCGGTCGCTCCGGCCACGATGACGGAGGGGGCGGGTGGGCGGTCACGCACCTGGAAGCTCCCCGCCGTGGTCATCCCCCTGCACTCCGGCGGTTCGGCTGCCGCGCCGGCCAGCCAGTACCCGGTGTCGGTGGTGGCCGGATCGGTGGTGATCGGCATCGACCCGGCCCCGGTGACTTCCCTCGCGCACTCCGCCACCGCCAAGGTGGCCTCCCCACTGGCGCCGGTGGCTGCGGCCACCCGGGCGGCGACCGGGGCAGTGGCCCGGGCGGCGGGGACCGCGGGGGCCGGGACGGTCTGCCTTCCGACAGCCCCCGGGTGCTGATAAGCACCGCAACTCGAGCTAGGGCGCAGGCTCCAAAAGAAATCCGGATCTGACCGCAAGTTCTGCCGTGCCAGAACGTTCACACTCCGTCGGCCAAGGGGCCGGAGCGACACAGCCCAGACGGAGACTTGCGTGCAACTCAGCCGACCAGGCCATGCCTATCCCCGCGCTGCCCGCGACGAGTCGGTGTCAGGGACCGTCGACCCGCTCGCCGGCTACGCCCAGGTGCCGGTCACCGCGGTGATCCCGGCCATGAACGAAGCCGCCAACCTGCCGCACGTGCTCACCCGGCTGCCGGCCTGCGTGACCGAGGTCATCCTGGTGGACGGCCACTCCACCGATGACACCGTCGAGGTGGCCCGCCAGGTGCGCCCCGACATCCGAATCGTCACCCAGGACGGTAGGGGCAAGGGCAACGCCTTGAAGTGCGGCTTCGAGGCGGCCACCGGCCAGATCATCGTCATGCTCGACGCCGACGGCTCCACCGACCCGGGCGAGATCCCGGCCTACGTCGCCTCCCTGTACGAGGGAGCCGAGTTCGCCAAGGGGAGCCGGTTCCTCAACGGCGGGGGCAGCTCCGACATCACCTGGCTGCGCCGAACCGGTAACTGGTTCCTCTCCGGGATGGTCAACCGGATCTGGGACGCCGGCTACACCGACCTGTGCTACGGGTTCAACGCCTTCTGGGCCCACTGCCTCGAGCACATCGCCCCCGACTGCGACGGGTTCGAGGTGGAGACCCTGATGAACGTCCGGGCCGCGTCGGCCGGCCTGCGCATCGTCGAGGTTCCCAGCTTCGAGCACGACCGGATCTACGGGCAGAGCAACCTGCGGGTCGGGCGGGACGGTCTGCGGGTGCTGCGCACGATCATCCAGGAATGGCGGCGCGGCCGGAGTCGGGACATCTGGCTGGCCGACGAGCGCCCGGTGGAGGTGGGCGGGGCGGCGGTTGACGTCGTCGAGGCGCTGCCCGCCCTGGCCGGCGTGGACGAGGTCCTCTGAGCGGAACAGGGCGGTCCGGCCTGGTGGGCTTGCGCGTCGGGATCGTCACCCCCCGGTACCCGCCGGGGAGGGGCGGGGTGGAGGAGGTCGTGGCCAACCAGGCGACGGTCCTGGCCGAACGCGGCCACCGGGTCGAGGTCCTGACCCACACCAACGACCGGACCGCCACCGGAACCTCGGGCGAGGGCGCAGTGACGGTGACCCGCTACCGGGGCGTGACCGGATCCGAGCGCTACCCGGTCGCGCCGGGCCTGTACCCGGGGCTGCGCCGGGCCGCCGGCCGGTTCGACGTGGTCCACGCCCACCACTACCACGACGCCGCGGCCATGGCCGTGCTCGGATTGCCGGCGGCAGTGCCGGTGGTGTTCACCCCCCACCTGCACGGCGGTGGACACACCACCGGGGCCCGGCTGATGCACCTCTTCTACGGGCCGCTGGGTCGGCGGCTGTTCGGCCGGGCCGACCGGGTGGTTTGTGTGTCGGAGGCCGAGGCCGACCTGGTGGCCTCCATGTTCCCGGCCGCAGCGGCCAGGACGACCGTGGTCCGCAACGGGCTGCGCCTGCGCAGCCGGCCCCCCGGGGCCTACGACGGCCGATCGGCCCCCCTGCTGCTCACATTCGGTCGGCTGGAGCACTACAAGCGCCAGGACCTGGCCATCCGGGCCCTGGCCCACCTCCCGGGATGGGAGTTGGCCGTCGTCGGCGACGGCCCTGCCGCCCCGGAGTTGCGCGATCTGGCCCGCCGCACCGGCCTGGGCGACCGGGTGCATTTCCCCGGCCGGGTCAGCGACGACGACCTGGGCCGGTGGATGGCCCGGGCCTGGGCGTTCGTCTCCATGTCGGAGAAGGAGGCCTTCGGCCTCACCCTCCTCGAGGCGGCCGCCTGGGGTATCCCCGTAGTGGCGTCGGCCATACCGGCCCACCGGGAGGTCTCGGGCCTGGTGCCCGGGGGGGTGCAACTGGTGACAAGCGGCACTGACGCGCGATCGCTGGCAGGATCCGTGGCCCGGGCAGCGAAACCAATGACGAAGGTCGAGCCGCGGTCCTGGGTCGAGAGCCTGTCCTGGGCCTCCGCCGGCCAGTCCCTAGAAGCCGTCTACCGCACCCTGGCGGAGACGGCCAGCACCCCGATCAATGACTTCGATACTCGACCCACTCTCATCGCTCCCCGAATCTGATCCCGATCGGGCGGGCGAACCGCTCGACGACGTCGAGTCCACCAGCGCGGTCCGTTTCTGGGCTGCGCCGGTGATCGGCCTGCTCTTCGGCGTGCCCCTGGTCGTCTACTCCTTCTATTACGCCGCCACCCACCAGACGAGCCAGGTGGAGTTCGACCTGTTCTGGCTGGGCATCCTGGCCTTCGCCGGCCCGGCCGGGTACCGGGCCCTCGGGCGGCGCGCCACGTCGACGCAGCGCTGGGTGCTGGTAGCCATGCTCGGGGCGTGGGACTACTTCCCCAAGTTCCTCCGCGACCCCACCTCGCCGCTCTACAGCGACGAGATGGCCCACTACCACCAGACCGTGCAGGTCGCCCAGTCCGGCCACCTGTACCCGGCCAACACCCTCATCCCGATCATCAGCCAGTTCCCCGGCCAGCAGGCCCTGGTCGCCGCCCTCCACGACGTCACCGGCCTGTCGGTGTGGACCGTGGCGGAGATCATGCTGGCCTTCTTCCACGTGGCCGCAGCGGTGGGGATCATGGCCCTGGCCGCCCGTCTGACCGGCTCGTACCGGGCCGCGGCCATCGCTGCGCTCACCTTCGCGGTGACCCCCAACTTCATGTTCTTCGACTCGGAGTACTCCTACGAGTCCTTCGCCGTGCCCATGGTCATCTGGACCCTGGTGGCCGTGGTCAACGCCACGGCCCGCGGCGAGCAGCGCCGTAGCCGCTGGGCGTGGACCGCGGTCGGGTCGCTCACCGGCCTGGCTTGCGTCATAACCCACCACCTGAGCAGCTACATCCTGGCCGTCCTGCTGGTACTGATCGCCGGCGCCCACACCTACGCCAGCCGCAAGGGCATGGGCCCGGTGACCAGCCGGGCCGCCCGCAAGGCGGCGTGGACACTGGCCGGGGTGGTCGTCGGCGGGGCGGCGCTGTGGCTGATCCCGGCCCACGACGTGTTCGGCTACTACTCGCCCTACATCACCGGCGGGGTCAACGAGGTGTTCCACATTCTCAACCGGTCCGGCAAGTCCCGGACCCTGTTCAAGGCATCGCCCAGCCCGCTCTACGAGAAGGCCTTCGCCTTCATGTCCCCGCTGCTCATGCTGGCGCTGGTCGTGGTGGCCGTCCGCCGGCACCGCCGGCGGCTGATCTCGCTCGGGCCCACCTTCGTGGTGCTCACCGTCTTCGGGGCCGTCGGGTACTTCGCCTCGCTGCCGTTCCTCCTCACATCCTTCGGGAACGAGGGGGGCCGGCGCAGCTGGACCTTCACCTACATCGGTCTGGCCCTCCTGGCCGGGGCGGTCATGGAGCACTACCTGTCCCGCCGGGTGGCCGACCCGGGCGACCGGCCGGTCGGCGACGATCGGGCGGCCGGCGGGTGGCGGGGCCGACGCTGGCCGGTGATCACCGCCGCGGCGCTCATCGTGCTCCTGATCGGCAACACCGACTCCTCCGTCGACGTCGAGTACCGGTTCCCCGGTCCCTACGTCTACGGCTCCGACACCCGGTCCCTGACCGACGAGCTCATGTACGTCACCAGGTGGTTCCAGCAGACGCAGCCCCCGGATCCCACCGTCATCACCGATCGCTACACCGGTCTGCCTCTCGGCGGCTTCGCCGGGGCCAACCTGGCTCAACCCTCCAAGGGGTTCCCGTTCTGGGACCTCTACTTCAAGGCCGGCCAGCCGCCGGTGGGTCTGCTCACCGAGATCGGCTTCTCCGGCTACGACTACCTCATCATCGACGACCGCATGGCCAGGTACCTCCCGGCCATCGGGGCGTACTTCACCGCCTCCGAGCCGGGAGCGTTCGACCACACCAGGCCGGTCCCCCTCCAGGCCCTGACCCGCTACCACCTGGAGCCGTGGGCCACCGAGGTGCTCAACACCAACCACTACTCCGTGTACCGGCTCAACCCGGCGCTGCTGCAGGGGCTGGCCGGGTCATGATCGCCACCCCCACCCCCGATACAGAACCCCGGGTCGGCCGCCCGAGCAGCTCCGCCCGCCTGGCCGCCCTCCCGGTCGCAGCCGTCCTGGCGGCCCTGGCGCTGAGCAGCTGGGCCGGGATCCACCAGGTCGCCGGGGTGCTGCTGGTCGCCGGTGTGGTATGGGCCGGCTACGGGGTGGTGGTCCGGTTGTTTCCGGGCCTCGACGCCGTCCCCGCCCTGGTCCTGGCCGGAATGCTCAGCGCCTGCGTGGTGGCTCTGCTGGTGGTGGCGGTGTACGCGGTCGGGGTGACCGTGACCCATGGCAACATGGTGATCACCGTCGCTGGCGGCGCCGCGGCGCTCGTCGTCGTCGGCCAGGCTCTGGGCCGGTCCGCCCCCCGGGTGCGCTGGTGGGCCAGCCGGCGGACCGTCACCTTCGCGGCACTCACGGCGACGGCGTGCGGGCTGCTAGTCGTCGACGCCGGGGCGGTCACCGCCCGCCTGGCCCCCCGCTCCGCACCGGCGCCGTACTCGGCGTTCGGCTTCGCCGGGCCCGCCGCCCGGTGGAGCCAGGAGCTGGAGGTCTCCCCCGGCCAGGTGCTGACCGTCCCCCTCCAGATCGTCAACCACACCGGCCACCGGGCCCGATTCGTGGTGCAGTCGCAGATCGGCGGGCCGGCGCAGACGCTGGCCACCGTCGAGGTGCGCCGGTCGGCCAGCTGGACGGCCTCGTTCCCGGTCACCATGCCCGAGACCGGCTGCCCATCCCGTCTGGTGTTCACCGCCCGCTCCGCCGCTACCACCGAGATGCTCGACGTATGGCTGCAGTGGAACAACCCAAGCTGCGCCTGAGCACCCTGCGGGCCTCCCGCGCCGTGGTCACGCGGGATCCGCTGGTGCGCAACAGCATCTTCCTGATGGCGACCACCGTCGCCAACAGCCTGCTGGGCTTCGCCTACTGGGTGGTCGCGGCACGGCTGTTCCCCACCTCCACCATCGGCCTGGCGGCGGCCTTCATCGCCGCCTTCTCCATGGCCGCCATGATCGCCAACCCGGCCGTGCACTCAGGTCTCACTCAGGCCCTGCCCCGGTCCGGGTCGGGGCCCGAGTGGTCGGCGCTGGTCAACGGCGGGCTGATCCTCGGCACGGTGGCGTCGGTGGTCATCGGGGCGCTGGTCGGTGTGGTGCTGCCGGTGGTCTCCCCGGAGTTCGCCTCGGTCACCCGCGACGGTCTCAGCTTCGCCGGCTTCGTGGCCGGGGTGGTGGGGGTGGTGGCCGGCATCATCGTGGACTACACGTTCGTCGCGGAGCGGTCCTCCGGCGTGATGTTCGTGCGCAACGTGGCGTTCGGGGTGGCCAAGATCCCGCTGCTGTTCGTGGCCCTGGCCGTGTCCGGCCGGCACTCCAGCACCGGCATCTGGGGCGGCTGGGTGGTTGCGGCGCTCGTGACCATCGCCGCCGCGGTGGTGGTGGGATTCCCGTACCTGGGCCGGGGCTACCGCTTCGTGGTGGAGGGCGGCGCCCGGCGCATGCGGACCCTGGTGCGCGACCTGGCCGGCCACCACGTCACCAACCTGGGCTGCCTGCTGCCGATGTACGTCATGCCCGTCGAGGTGGTGGCCCGGGTCTCGAGCCGGGCCAACGCCTACTTCTACGTGACGTGGATGCTCTGCTCACTGTTCTTCATGGTCAGCCCCTCCGTGGCCTCGTCGCTGTTCGCCGAGGGCTCCCACGACCCGGCCGCCATCCGCCGCACCGCCCTTCGCAGCGCCCGCATCACGGGCCTCCTGCTGGTCGCCCCGATGGCCGGCTACCTGCTGCTCGGACGTTTCGTCCTGGGGATCTACGGGCCCAGCTACGCCCGCAACGGGACCGGCCTGCTCATGGTGCTGGTCGCCTCGGCCGTCCCCGACGCCGTGACCAACCTGTACGTCAGCGTCCTGCGGGTGGAGCGCCGGCTGGCCGAGTCATCGGTGCTCAACGTGGGGATGGCGGTCATCGCCATCGTCGGGGCCTGGTTCCTGCTCCCGCCGCTCGGCATCGTGGGGGCCGGCCTGGCCTGGCTCATCGCCCAGACGGCCGGCACGGTCTGGACGCTGCTGTGGGTGTGGCGTCGCGAGATGGCTCCCGTCCCGGTCTGAACCGTGCGCGTCCTGCAGGTCAGTGACCTCTACCCTCCGGTCCCCGGGGGCCTGGAGTTGGCGGTGGCGGCCATCAGCACCGAGCTGGCCGGCCGCGGTCACCAGGTCGAGGTGCTGACCCAGGCCGGCGTCCTGCCGGCCGGGACCACAGTGGAGGACGGGGTGGTGGTCCGGCGGGTGTCGGGGGTGGCGTCCCGGGTGAGCCTGGGCTACGCCGACGCCGCGGTCCGCTTCCACCCCCCCGCCCCGGACCCCTTCATCGTGGCCCAGGTGCGGGGCGCCATCAGGCGCTTCCGTCCCGATGTGGTGCACGTGCACGGCTGGATCGCGTACTCGGTGCTGGCCGCCCTGCCCCGCCGGGACCGCCCGCTGTGCGTGGTGGGCCTGCACGACTACTCCCAGTCCTGCCCGAAGAAGACCTTCGTGGACTCCACCGGGCGGCCCTGCGCCGGGCCGGCTCCGGCCAAGTGCGTGAGCTGCGCCGCCGCCCATTTCGGGGCGGTCCGGGGGGTGCCCGTCGCTCTCGGGATGCGGGCCACCGCCCCGCTCTACCGGCGGGCCGACGTGTTCGTGGCCAACAGCCGGGCGGTGGCGTCATCGGCCGCCGGCCCGGCGGCTGCGGCCCGGCGGTCGGTGGTGATCCCCCCGCCGGTCCTGCGGGCCCGGGAGAAGCTGACCCGACCGGAGTTCCTTCCGCCCGGTGACGGGTTCGTGATGTTCGTAGGATCCCTGTCGCCCAACAAGGGGATCGACGTGCTCCTCGAGGCCCACCGTCGGGGGGGTCTCGGGGCCCCGTTGGTGGTGCTCGGGCCGCCCCGCCACGACACCCCGGCCGACTGGCCGGCGGACGTGACGGTGGTCCACGACGTCCCCCACGACCAGGTCCTGGCCGCCTGGCCCCACGCCGCGGTGGCGGTGGTGC
>JAKAXN010000264.1 GCA_021816565.1 Actinomycetes bacterium | reverse complement strand
CTGGCGGTGATCGTGGTCGGGGGAGGGCTGCTCTGGGCCCAGGGCCAGATCAACCCGGGAGGCAAGCGGGGGCCGGCGGTGTCGGTGGTCATCCCGAAGGGGGCCTCGACCACCCGGATCGGATCGCTGCTGGCCTCGGCCGGGGTCATCCACAACGGCACCCTCTTCGCCTACTACGTCCGCTTCCACGGTGACGGGCCCCTGTACCCCGGCACCTACAGCCTGGCCCGGAACTCGCCCTACTCGGCGGCCATCGCGGCCCTGGAGGCCGGACCCAAGATCCTCACCGACAACCTGGTGATCCCCGAGGGCTTCACCGTCCGCCAGATCGCCGATGCCGTGGGCGCCCTGCCGCACCTGGGCCTCTCGGCCGCCCGGTTCATGGCCGCGGCCACCGGCGGGACGGTGCGCAGCCCCTACGAGCCGGCCGGCGTCAACAACCTCGAGGGTCTGCTCTTCCCGGCGACCTACCAGGTACGCCAGGGCGAGACCGAGGTCGACGTGCTGGAGCAGATGATCGGCGCATTCAACGAGCGGGCCGCCCAGATCGGCCTGACCGCTGCCGCCAGCCGCCTCGGCTACACCCCCTACCAGGTGATCACGGTCGCTTCCATCGTGGAGCGGGAATCGAAGCTCCCCACCGACCGCGGCCCGGTGGCGAGCACCATCTACAACCGGCTCCGGATCGGCATGAAGCTGGGCGCCGACTCCACCCAGACCTACTACCTGCGCCAGAGCGACCCGACCGTCCAGCCCACCCCGGCGCAGCTCGACACGCCCTCCCCGTACAACACCCGCACCAACGCCGGGCTGCCTCCCACCCCCATCGCCGACCCGGGCCTGGCGTCCCTCCAGGCCGCCACCGCCCCGCCGGTGACCAGCTACCTGTACTTCGTGGAGATCAACCCGGACGGCAAGCTGGGCTTCGCCTCCACCGCCGCCGGCTTCGACAACCTCCAGCGGGAGTGCCGGGCCGCCAACCTGTGCTGACCGCGCCGACCGGCCGGTCCCCGTTGCCGCGGCCGGGGCCCGGCCGCAGCCGAAGGTGACGAGCTGAGACCGGCGCTGGACAGCAGCGGCCACCCGGTCCGCATCCCCGGGGCGTCGACGCGCGTGGCGGCGGTGATCGGCGACCCGGTCGGGCATTCGCTGTCGCCGGTGCTGCACAACGCGGCGTTCCGCGCCCTCGACATCGACTGGGTGTACGTGGCGTTCCGGGTGGCGCGCGGTCAGGCCTCTGCCGCGGTGGAGGCCATGCGGACCCTCGACCTGGGGGGCCTGTCGGTCACCATGCCCCACAAGGCCGATGTGGCCGCGGCCGTCGACCGGCTGGGACCGGTGGCCAGCCGGCTGGGCGTGGCCAACACCGTGAGCTGGTCGCGCCGCAGCGAGGACGCCGAGCTGGTCGGTGAGTCCACCGACGGGGCCGGCTTCGTCGACTCGCTGGCCGACGACGGCTTCGACCCGTCCGGCCGTAGCTGCGTGGTCCTCGGCGCCGGTGGGGCGGCCCGGGCCGTGACCCTGGCCCTGGCCGGAGCCGGGGCCAGAGCGGTGACCGTGGTGGCCCGGCGGCCCGAAGCGGCGCGCGACTGCGCCTTCCTGGCCGGTCCGGCCGGCCGGCCCATCGAGGGAGCCGACGTCGAGGGCCTGCGGGACTCGCTGACCGCAACCGACCTGGTGGTCAACGCCACACCGGCCGGCATGGCCGGCCACGACGAGCTGCCCCTCGGGCTGGACCCCCGCTGGATGGGACCGCAGCACTTCGTGGCCGACCTGGTCTACGCCCCGGCGGTCACCCCGCTGCTGGCCGCAGCCCGCCGGCGGGGCGCCACCGGATCCAACGGCCTCGGCATGCTGATCCACCAGGCGGCCCGCCAGGTGGAGCTGTGGACCGGCAGACCGGCGCCGCTGGCCGCCATGTCGGCAGCCGCCGTGGCCGCCCTGACCGGAGAGGGGAGCGGCGGCCCGGCCTGAGGCCGCCCCGGCCGTCTTCGCACATTGCACGGGCTAGGCCCATTTGTTACTTCAAGGTGGCTTCGGGCCAATCCGATATGAGACTCAACCGTTGTCATCGGAGGTTCCCGTGTCGCTCAAAGGCTCCCTGCAAACCGTCGCCCTGCCCGAGGTGCTGGGCTTCCTGTCCGGCACGGGCAAGACCGGAGAGCTGAAAGTCGACGGCACGACCGGCGCCGGCTGCCTGTGGTTCAACGACGGCGTCATCTCCGGCATCCAGGTGGAGAGGGGTCCGAACCCGGTGGAGGCGGTCTTCCAGCTCCTGCGCATCGAAGACGGTGAGTTCGCCTTCGACGCCGGGGAGGTACCGACCGACGAGGTGCGCCGGGTCGAGGCCGGCGACGGCCAGGTGACCGAGGTCCTCGAGCAGGCCCAGCAGCGGATGGTCGAATGGGGCGACATCGTCGCCGTGGTCCCGTCGCTCGAGCACCGGGTGGCGCTGGCCGCCGACGCCCCCGAGGACACCATCCTCCTGGAGCGCTCCCAGTGGTCCCTGGTGGTCGCCATAGGCGAGGGCCGCACCGTCGGTCAGATCATCGCCGCGGGGGACCTCGGCGAGTTCGACGGGTGCCGGGCCATCAAGACCCTGGTCGAGGCATCCCTGGCCACGGTGGAGGCGCCGGCCGCCGAGGAGGCGCCGGTCACGGCCCCGTTCCTCGGATCGCCGATAGCCAACGCCCTGTCAGGCATCCAGGGCTTCGGGTTCCAGCCCGAGGTCGCGACGGAGGCCCCCGCCGGTGAGTTCACCCTGGCGGCCGGCGATGCCGCACCCGGAGCCCCCGCCCCCGAGGAGCCGGTCACCGGTGAATCCACCTTCGGGGTCCCGGCCGAGACGGTCGAAGCGGAGCCGTTCGCCGCCGAGGGCGTCGACACCGACGAGCTGACCGACGACCCGGACCCCACCGGCGATCCCTTCGCCTCCCTGCAGTCCCTCGCCGGCGAGGCCGCCGACGCCGTCACAGAAGGGGACTTCGACGGGGCCGTGGCTCCCGAGCCGGTAGCCATGCCGGCCTTCGGCTCCGACGTCACCTTCGAGATCCCGGCCGGCGAAGTGGGGGGCTACGACCCCACCGGCGTGCCGACCGAGGGACGGGCCGCCCTGCAGGCCCTCCTCGACGAGGTGACCAGCTCCGAGCACGACGGCGTCTACGACACCGCCGAGGGTGATGCGGCGGTGATCGACGAGGCCGTCGACGGGCTGGCCGACCGGGGGCCGTGGACCCACAACGAGCTGGCCTCCTTCGACGGCTGGCGCGACGAGGAGGCGGCCGCCCAGGCGGCTCTCCAGGCCGCCGGCGTCACGTCCTACGCCCCCGAGGTGAGCGCGGCCCCCGAGGCCGCCGCCTACGGGGACCTGGCCGCCGCGGACGGGTACGCCACCGGCGACTACGCCGAGGAGACCGTCGCTGAGGTGGAGGAGGAGCCGGCCCCGGCCGAGGAGCCCATCAACCGGGGCCTGCTGCTCAAGTTCCTCTCGTCGGTGCGGAACTAGACCCCGGCATCCGTGACAGCCACTGAATCAGCGGTTGGCACGGCGACAGAGGCACCGAGCGACGACGAGCGTCTCGGGGCGCTCCTCGTCGCCGGCGGTGTCCTGACCGAAGAGGCCCTCCAGCAGGCCCTGTCCGCCCGGACGTCGAGGGGCCAGGGCCTGACCCGGATCCTCATCGAGGACAACCTGGTCACAGAGTCGGACCTGGTGGCCACGCTGGCCGCCCATCTGAAGCTCGAGTACGTCGACCTCAACGAGTACCCCGTCGACGCCGCCGCGGCCCGCCTGGTCAGCGACTCGCTGGCCCGGCGCTACCTGGCCCTGCCGATCGGCTGGATGGAGGGCCGGCTGATCGTCGCCATGGCGGACCCGTCCAACGTGTTCGCCATAGACGACATCCGCACCGTGACCGGGGCGGAGCTGCGCATCGCCGTGGCCACCCGCCAGTCGATCGTCGAGTCCATCACCAAGTACCACCGGGTGATGTCCGACGCGGAGAATGTGTCGGCCGAGGCGGCCAGCACCTTCGAATCCGACAACACGCTGGACACGGTCCGGGAGGTCAGCGAGGAATCGCCGATCGTCAAGCTGGTCAACCTGCTGATCAGCCAGGCCATCGCCGACCGGGCGTCGGACATCCACATCGAGCCGGCGGAGCGGGACCTGAGGGTGCGGTTCCGCATCGACGGGGTCCTCCACGAGGTGATGCGCCCCCCGAAGAACATCCAGTCCGGGATCGTCAGCCGGCTGAAGGTCATGGCCGACATCAACATCGCCGAGCGGCGCATCCCCCAGGACGGCCGCATCAACACCATCATCAACGGCCGGGACGTGGACCTGCGCGTGGCCACCCTGCCGACGGTGCACGGCGAGAAGGTGGTCATGCGGGTGCTGGACAAGTCGACGGCGCTGCTGCGTCTGTCCGACCTCGGCTTCCTGCCCGAGAACATGGGCCGCTACGAGGAGTCCTTCCGCAAGCCCTACGGCACCATCCTGGTGACCGGGCCCACCGGCTCGGGCAAGTCCACCACCCTCTACGCCACCTTGAACATCGTCAACGACGAGACCAAGAACGTCATCACCGTCGAGGACCCCGTCGAGTACCAGCTTCCGGGCATCAACCAGGTGCAGGTCAACGCCAAGGCCGGCATGACCTTCGCGGCGGCCCTGCGCAGCATCCTGCGCTCCGACCCCGACGTGGTCCTCGTGGGCGAGATCCGCGACCGGGAGACGGCGGTCATCGCCATCGAGGCCGCCCTCACCGGACACCTGGTGCTGAGCACGCTTCACACCAACGACGCGGCGTCCACCCCGAGCCGGCTGGTGGAGATGGGCGTCGAGCCGTTCCTGGTCGGCAGCTCCATCGACTGCATCGTGGCCCAGCGGCTGGCCCGTCGGCTGTGCCAACGCTGCAAGGAGGCCTACAGGCCCGAGCACGCCGAGCTGGCCGCCCTCGGCTGGGACTTCGAGAACCTGGGCGGGACGGGGCAGGACTTCCACCTGTTCCGGCCCAAGGGCTGCGGGGCGTGCGGGGGCACCGGCTATCACGGGCGGTTCGCCGTGCACGAGGTGCTGCAGGTCTCCGAGGAGATCGAGCGGCTGATCGTGGAGCGCGGCCACACCGACGAGATCCGCAAGATCGCCATCGGCCAGGGGATGCTCACCCTCCGCCAGGCCGGGATGGTGGCGGTCGCCCAGGGGACGACCTCGTTCGAGGAGATCCTCCGGGTCATCGCCTGAGAGCCGCCCGATGCGCTTTTCGCGTCGCTACAGGCCCGATCGGCTCATACCGAAAGGTTTCGCATGATCCCCACTTCCAGGGCGATAGGGGAGTTCCTCGTCACCCGCAAGGTCCTCTCGAAAGACGTCATGGAAGAGATGCTCGCCCGCGAGGCCCACACCGGGGTCCCGCTGGCCAAGCTGCTGGCGTCGGAGGGCATGGTCTCCGAACGCGATCTGGTGGCGGCGGTGGCCGACCAGCTGGGCATCACCATGTGGGACCCCAACACCGAGCCCATCCCGGCCATCCTGGGCGGGATGCTGCCGGTGGCCATGTGCCAGCGGCTGCGGGTCGTGGCGGTCGGGATGAGCGGCAACGAGCTGACCGTCGCCATGGAGAACCCCACCGACCAGGAAGCGGTCAACCAGATCAGCTCGGAGACCGGCTGGGTGATCCGGCCGGTGCTGGCCGCCACCTCGGACATCTCACTGGCCATCGAGGTCCTCTACGGGGTGGAGGACAAGCCGGCCGCGGTCGAGGCCAACGAGGACGGCAACGACACTGTCCCGCTCAGCGAGGTCCACCTCAACGCCCTCCTCGAGGAGATGGTCGACATGGGCGCCTCGGACCTGCACCTGAGCGCCGGGCTGCCGCCGTGCGTGCGCATCGACGGTCATCTGCGGCCCATGGAGGGCTACGAGACCCTCAACCCGTCGGAGCTGCGGCGCATCATCTACGCGGTGCTGAGCCAGCGCCAGCGGGAGAAGTTCGAGGGTGAGCTGGAGCTCGACACCTCCCACTCGGTCCCCAACGTGGGCCGGTTCCGGCTGAACGTGTTCGTACAGCGGGACTCCGTCGGTGCGGTCCTGCGGGCCATACCGTTCAAGATCGTCCCGCTGGAGAAGCTGGGGGTGCCGGCGGTGGTGGGAAGCCTGGCCAACCTGCCCCGGGGGCTGGTGCTGGTCACCGGCCCCACCGGCTCCGGCAAGTCGACGACGCTGGCGTCGATCGTGGACATCATCAACTCCACCCAGCCGCTGCACATCATGACGGTGGAGGACCCCATCGAGTTCGTCCACTCCCACAAGCGCTGCGTGGTCAACCAGCGGGAGGTGGGCGAGGACACCAAGTCCTTCGCCGAGGCCCTCAAGCACGTCCTGCGCCAGGACCCCGACGTGATCCTGGTGGGGGAGATGCGCGACCTGGAGACCATCTCCACCGCCCTGACCGCGGCGGAGACCGGCCACCTGGTATTCGGCACCCTGCACACCCAGG
>JAKAXN010000263.1 GCA_021816565.1 Actinomycetes bacterium | reverse complement strand
ACTCCGACCCGTACGCGGTGATCCTCAACGGGCAGGTCTACTGGATCATCGACGCCTACACGGTCAGCGACAACTATCCGTACTCCCAGAACGCCAACCTGGACGGGCTGCCGCCCAACAGCGGGCTCAACACCAACTTCAACTACGTGCGCAACTCGGTGAAGGTGGTGATCAGCGCCTACAACGGCTCGATGCACTTCTTCGACATGGGTACCGGCGACCCCATCCTGAAGGTGTACGAGCGGGCCTTCCCCGATCTCTTCACGCCGGTGAGCCAGGCCGACAAGCTGTACCCGGGGATCACGGCCCACTTCCGTTACCCGGAGAACATCTTCCAGGTGCAGACCAACATGTACGGGCGCTACCACCTGACCAACGCCAGCGACTTCTACAGCCAGGCCCAGGCGTGGGCGGTGTCTCCGGACCCGGGGAGCGGGGCGCTGAGCTCGACCAGCCCACTGGGCGCCACCGTCATAGGGGCCAACGGGCAGATCCTGCCCCCGCAGGTGCCCCGGTTGCAGCCCCAGTACATCCTGGCCAACCTGCCCGGCACGGCCCAGCCCCAGGTCAACTTCGTGCTGATCACCCCGTTCGTGCCCATATCGGCCACCGGGTCCAGCCAGAACCTGACGGCGTTCATGACCGCCTCGTCGGACCCGGGTACCTACGGCCAGCTGCGGGTCTTCCCGCTGCCACCGGGCGAGACGGTGGACGGGCCGGGGCTCATCTCGAACGCCATCCGGTCCAACCCGCAGATCTCCGCGGAGCTGACGTTCTACAACCAGCAGTCGTCGCAGGTGGAGCTGGGCGAGGTGGACATCGTGCCCATCGACAACACCCTCCTCTACGTCGAGCCGGTGTACGTCGAGTCGTCGACCAATCACATCCCGGAATTGCGCGACGTGGTCGTGGTGTACAACGGGCAGGCGTACCACAGCTCGAACGCTTCCCTGGACGGGGCCCTGTGCCAGATCGGGGCTCCCTTCACCGCCTACTGCAACACCGCGGCGGCCAACGCCGGGCCGCTGGTGAACCCCAACCTGGGCACCGGCTCCACCGGCACCGGCACCGGGACTGGGACCACCACGCCGACCACCACGGCGCCCACCACCACCGTCCCGCCGACCACCGGTCCGGTCCCGGCCCCGCCGGCGGGCGCCACGGTCCAGTCGCTGCTCAACAGCGCGGTGTCGGAGCTCAAGGCCGGCCAGGCCGCCCTGGCGGCCGGCAACCTGGGCCAGTACCAGGCGCACAACGAGCAGGCCTACATCTACGACGAGCAGGCGGCCCAGCTGGCCGTCTCCGGGGCCGGGGGGTCCACCTCGACCACCACCCCGGCCACCACCACCCCGACCAGCGCGCCGCCCACCTCCGGCTGATAATCGGGCCGGTCAGGCCGGGGCCGGGTGGCGGTCGGCCGGAGCCCACTGGCGTTCGTAGCCGCCCCGGCGGGCCCAGCGGATGGAGGCGCTGACGCGGGCTCCGCTGCCCCTCGTCACCTTGGGAACGGCGTGCTCCCAGGTCTCCTGGCAGGTGCCGCCCATCACGATCAGATCCCCCGAACCCGGACGCAGGTCGATCGACCGTCCGCCACCGACCGGCCGGAGCAGGAACGGACGGGTGGCCCCGAGCGTGAGGATCACCACCAGCGTGTCGTCTACGTGGCGCAGTTCCCGGTCGGTGTGGAACGCCACGCTGTCGCGTCCGAAGCGGTAGAAGTTGAGCGCCAGGGCCCCGAACCGGACGTGGTAGCGGCGGCCGGCCGCCATCCGGAACTGCGCCAGGGCCTCGTCGGGCAGCGGCTCGTCAGCGCCGTACCACCGGCTGAGACGGGGTTCGTCCACCAGCCGCTCGTACATCCACCGCTGGTGGTGGCGCCAGTCCACCCGGGCCATCAGCTGCTCGGCCAGCTCGTCGGCCCCTCCGAACCAGCTGCGGGCGACCTCGACCCACGCCCCGCCGTCCAGGTCGATGCGCTCGAAGGTGGCGTCGCCGCGGGACCCGGGGGGCCCGCCGGCGAACAGGTTGCCCTGCACCGGGGCCGGAAGGGGGGCCCGGATCGGTGCCTCGGCCGGCTCGGTCACCGCCCCAGCCTACAGCCTCTACGAACTGGTGTTCGATGCAGCCGGTCCGGGGTCGAGCCGGTCGCAGATGTGCTCGGCGATGGCCAGGCACGAGGTGGCCGCCGGGGAGGGGGCGTTGATCACCGCCAGGACCCGGCCGCCGGGGCCGACCTCGGCCAGGCGGAAGTCGTCGAGCAGGGCTCCGTCGGCGCCGACCGCCTGGGCCCGCACCCCGGCCGGGGCCCGCTCCACATCGGCCGGTGCCACCTCGGGCACCATGGTGGCGGCCCGCCGGACGAACACCCGCTTCGACAGGGACCCGGCCATCTCGTAGGCACCGGCCCGCCAGTTGTCCCGGGCCATCCGCAGGAACGCCCGGGAGCGCAGCTCCCCGGCCAACCACGACAGGTCCACCTGGCCCCGGCGGTAGCCCTCCCGGGCCAGGGCCAGCACCGCGTTGGGTCCCAGATCCACCCCGCCGTCCACCCGCCTGGTGAAGTGCACCCCGAGGAACGGGTAGCGGGGGTCCGGCACCGGGTAGATGAGCCCCCGGACCAGCCCGGTGCGCCCCGGGACCAGCCGCCAGTACTCCCCCCGGAACGGGACGATCCGAGGCCCGGGACCGGCGCCGGCCAGCCGGGCCAGCCGGTCGGAGTGGAGCCCGGCGCAGAGGACCACCCGGTCGGCCGCCACCGGCTCGGACCCGGGCGGGCCGCCGAGCACCACCTCCCGGCCCCGGGCGGTCACCGAGCGGACCTCGAAGCCCAGGCGCAGGTCGAAGCCCGCGTCCGGGGCGGCGGCCATGGTGCGGGCGATCAGGGCGAAGTCCACGATGGCGGTGCGGGGCGAGTGGAGGGCGGCCACCCCCCGGGCGTGGGGCTCGACCTCGGCCAGGCCGTCCCGGTCCAGCCGGCGCAGCCCCGGTACCGAGTTGGCCCGGGCCCGGGCCTCTATGTCGGCCAGGGCGGCCAGCTCGCCGTCGTGGCGGGCCACCACGACCTTGCCGCACTCCTCGAAGGCCAGGCCGTGCTCGTCGCAGAAGGCGTGGAGCAGGTCGCGGCCCCGGCTGCACAGGCGGGCCTTCAGGGAGCCGGGGGGATAGTAGAGGCCGGCGTGCACCACCCCGCTGTTGTGGGACGTCTGGTGGCGCCCGACGCCGGGCTCCTTCTCCACCACGGTGATCTCGGCCCCGGGCCGGCGCCGGGCCAGCTCCCGGGCGGTGGCCAGGCCCACGATCCCGGCGCCCACCACCGCGTATCTCTCCCGCTTCATGCCGCCCAGCCTGCCATCTGCCCCCATACTGGTCCTGTGCTGCCCGCCGGCGTGGAGGAACCCCTCTCGGAATACCTGCGGGCCGCCGAGCGGTCGGGTCCCGCCGGGGTGGAGGCGGTGTACCTGGTCGGCGGTGCGGCCCTGGGCGACTTCAGCGAACGCCAGAGCAACATCGACCTGGTGGTCGTGACCGCGCCGGGGATCGACGACCCGGGCCGGGCGGCGCTCCGGCGGGCCGAGAGGACCCTCGAGAGGGTGGGTCGCCCCGCCGGCGTGTGGTACGCCACCTGGGACGACATCGCCGACGGGTCGCCGGCCGGCCGGGGCCGCGGCCTGGACACCCCGCTGACCCGGGCCCTCCTGACGGAGGAGGCCATCGCCGTCACCGGACCGGACTGGCCGGTGGTGGCCTTCGACGACACGGTGTACCGCGCCTGGTGCCGTCAGCGCCTGGGCGAGGTGGCGGCCGGGGCCAACGGCCTGATGGTGATGAGGCGGGGGGTGGCCCCGCTGGTGCTGGAGGCCGCCCGGCTGGCCGAGGGGGCGGTGACCGGCCGGGTGCTGTCCAAGTCCCAGGCCGCCGAGGAGGCCCTGGCCCTGGTACCCCGGCACTACCGGCGCATCCTCAACGACGCCGTCGGCTACCGGCGGGGAGCCAACACCTCCAACTACTGGGGCCCCTTCGAGCGCAAGGCCGACGCCCGCGAGGTGATCCGCCACCTGGTCGGCGCCACCGCGGCCTGACCGGCGGTCCCCGGCCACCGGGGGCCGGGCCCGTCCCGCCGGCTACCAGCCGCGCATGTCCACCGGCCACACCTCGAGGACCTCGGTCCGGGCCGGGTCGACCAGGTGCATCCGGGCGTGGTAGGCGACCGTCGGGTCGACATGCGCCGGGACCACCTCGATCTGCTCCCCGAGCGCCGGCAGGGGCCGACCCTCGTCGGGCGAGAAGGTGATGTGCTCGTCGGAGCAGAACCACACCGTCGCCCCTGCGACCTGGGGGTTGCCGTGGTCCATCCCGAGTGCCTTGAGCCCGCAGTCGGCCACCGCCCATCCGGCCGGGTTGACCGACACCACGGTGGCCAGCACGGTGAGCGCCTGGCCGAAGGGCAGCCCCAGCTTGGCGTAGGCCGTGTCCATCAGGGCGTACGACCCGGCCTGGATCTCGGTGGCCACCTCGTTGAGGTCGTAGCTGCCGGTCCCGCCGGCCGAGATCACCGCTCCCCCCACGTCGGCGGCCGCGGCGGCGAGCAGGGCCATGGACTGCTCCACCTGGCGGCGGCGCTCGTCGCGGTCCTCCAGCCCCACCGCGTGGCCCTCGTATCCCATCACCCCCCGGACGGCCAGGCCCCGCCGGCGGGCCTGATCGGCCAGCCGGCCAGCCGATCCGGGATCGCATCCACAGCGGGGCAGCCCCACGTTGACGTCGATGAGCACCTCCGCCACACCGGCGCGCCCCGCCGCCTCCACGGTTTCGGGGGAGTCGACGGCAACCGTGACCCGGGCTCCGGACTCGACCAGCGGGGTCAGGCGCGACGCGTCGAGCACCTCGTTGGCCAGCAGGAGGTCCGTTCCCATGCCGGCCCGGGCCATGGCTTCCATCTCGGAGATGGTGGCGCAGGTGAAGTTCGAGTGGCCCGCCCCGACCTGGCGGCGGGCCAGCCCGGTGCACTTGTGGGCCTTCACGTGGGGCCGCAGGCGGTCTCCGGGGAGGGCCCGGGCCATGGCCGCCAGGTTGGCGGTGAGGACCGAGTCGTCCACCAGCAGCGCCGGCGTCTGTAGGGGCAGCACCCCCAGAAGCTAACGCGCCCCGGCGGGCCGGCCGGTCACGTGCCGGTTCGACCCATGAGGTGGCGCAGGGCCGGCTCCAGCGCCGGATGGCGGAACTCGTGACCCCACGCCAGCAGGCGGGTGGGGACCACCCGCTGGCTGGCCAGGGCGACCTCCTCGGCTCCCTGGCGTCCGAGCAGCAGGGCCGGGCCGAAACCCGGCACCGGCACGAACGCAGGCCGGCGCAGCACCCGGGCCAGGGTCGTGGTGTACTCGCGGTTGCGGACCGCGTCGGGGGCCACCGCGTTGACCGGTCCCTCGACGGCCGGGTCGGCCAGGGCCCGCAGGTAGATGTCGAGCATGTCGTCGATGCCTATCCAGGCGGTCCACTGGCGGCCGTCGCCCAGGCGGCCACCCAGGCCGGCCTCGAACAGCGGGCGCAGGAGCTGCAGGGAACCGCCGCGGGGGGACTGGACGATCCCGGTGCGGATCAGGGCGACCCGCACGCCCGCCGCCTGGGCCGGGGCCGTGTCGGCCTCCCAGTCGGCGACCAGGTCGGCGAGGAAGCCCTCGCCGCGGGGGCTGTCCTCGGTGAGCTCCTCGTCGCCTCGATCGGCACCGTAGATGCCGATGGCGGAGGCGCTGACCATCACCGCCAGCCCCGACCGGGCGGCCAGCTCCGCCAGGCGGCGGGTCGGCCCCACCCGGCTGTCGCGCACCGCCGCCCGGTGGGCGTCGGTGAACCGCCCGGCGATGGACGCCCCGGCCAGGTGCACGAGGGCGTCGACCCCCTCCAGCAGATCGGCGGCCGGGTCGTCGGGGCGCCACAGCCGGTCGGTGCCGGTCGGGTGGGAGCGCACCAGCCGCACCACCCGGTGGCCGCCGGTGGACAGGAACGCGGTGAGGGCCGACCCGATCAGCCCGCTCGCCCCGGTGACCGCCACGGTCAGCGGGCGGTCGCCCCAGCGGGTGTGGGCCGCCAGGTCGCCGGTCAGCTGGCGGGTCCGGTAGGCGAACATCTCCCGCAGCATGCGGCCCGGGACCCGGGTGTCGACCCGGTCGGTGATCCTGGTCCGGTCGACCCCCTCGGCCTCGAAGCGGTGGCTGTGGCGCCACGGCACCAGCGATGACAGCAGCGGGGTGGTGAGCTCGTCGGTGAAGAGCCGGCCCGGTTCGAAGCCGTCGGGCCGGTGGGCGGCGACCCACTTGATGCCGCCGGGCATGGCCAGCACCGCGGTGCCCGACTCGAGCGACTCCGACTCCCGGCTCACCTTCACCGGCTGCCAGGGCGGCATCAGCCGGTGGATGGCCCCGGGCCGGCCGTGCCAGGCGAATACCTCGTCGACCGGGCGGTCGAAGACAGCGGAGTGCTCGAAGGTCATGCCCATCAAGTTACGGCCGG
>JAKAXN010000262.1 GCA_021816565.1 Actinomycetes bacterium | reverse complement strand
CCAGCAGGGTGGCGTCGCCGCCGTCGTCGAGGATCATGTTGGGACCCTGCCCGTCGGGCCAGCGCAGCGCCGTCTCGGTGCACCACCAGTACTCCTCGAGGGTCTCGCCCTTCCAGGCGTAGACCGGGATACCGGCGGCGGCGATGGCCGCCGCCGCGTGGTCCTGGGTCGAGAAGATGTTGCACGACGCCCAGCGGACTTCGGCTCCGAGGGCCACGAGGGTCTCGATGAGCACCGCGGTCTGCACGGTCATGTGGAGCGATCCGGTGATGCGGGCCCCGGCGAGGGGCTTCTGCCCGGCGTACTCCCTGCGCAGCGACATGAGGCCGGGCATCTCGACCTCGGCCAGGTTGATCTCCCGGCGGCCGAAGTCGGCGAGGGAGATGTCGGCTACTCGGTAGGGGGGGACGGAGGTGGTGGTGTCGGGCATGTGGCTCCTGGGTGTTCCGGGGGAAAATGGGGAGGATCGGGCGCGCCGAAGCGGGATCCCCCAGGCTGGGGCCTTCAAGCCCTTCCCATCTGGTCAGCCCGGCGGTTTCAACAATAGACGCCCACCGCGGGTACCTTCCCGGGCATGAGCGCCCCCCGCATCCTGGTCATCACCGCCCATCCCGACGACGTCGACTTCGGGGCCGGCGGGTCGGTGGCCGCCTGGACGTCGGCCGGATCGGAGGTGAGCTACTGCATCGTCACCGACGGAGACGCCGGAGGCTTCGACGAGGCGGTGCCCCGTGAGCAGATCCCGGGCATACGCCGGGCCGAGCAGACCGCCGCAGCCGCCGCTCTGGGGGTCAGCGACCTGGTGTTCCTCGGCTACCCCGACGGCCGGCTGGAGGTCACCATGGACCTGCGCCGGGACCTGGCCCGGGTCATCCGCCAGGTCAGGCCGGACCGGGTGGTGTGCCAGTCCCCGCAGCGCAACTACGAGCGGATCTTCGCCAGCCACCCCGACCACATGGCCGCCGGCGAGGCCGCCCTGTGCGCCGTGTACCCCGACGCCCGCAACCCGTGGGCCTTCCCCGAGCTGATGGCCGAGGGGCTGGGCCGCCACGTGGTGTCGGAGGTGTGGATGATGGGCGGGCCCGACCCCGACGTGTGGGTCGACGTGACCGCCACCTTCGACAAGAAGCTGACCGCCCTGCGGGCCCACGTCAGCCAGGAGACCGACCGGAACGGCGGCCTGGAGGAGCGCATGCGGGGCTGGCTGGGTGTCCAGGCCCGCCAGGGCGGCCTGCCGGAGGGCGCCCTGGCCGAAGGGTTCCGCCGCATCGACACCTCGGAGTAGCCCGGCCCGGGCCCCTCAGCCGTCGGAGAAGGGCTTGTCCTTGTCCACCCGGGGCTCGGGGGGCAGGCCGAGCACCCGCTCGCCCAGGATGTTGCGCTGGATCTCGTCGGTGCCGCCGCGGATCGACAGGGAGGGGGACATGAGGAACATGTTCTGCCACTCGTCGAGCTCGGCGCCCTCCTCGCCGGCGGTGGCGGACGGGCCTTCGACGCGCATCGCCAGGCCGGCCAGGCGCTTGATCATGGCCGTGCCCCGCAGCTTGGAGCCGGAGTCCTCCGGCCCGGGTGGGCGGCCGGCCTTGCGGGCCTCCTCGGAGCGCAGGCCGGTCATGCGGGTGACCTGGTAGTCGACCATGCGCCGGGCCCACTCGTCGCGCGCCACCGCGTCGGCCGGATCGATCATGGTGGCCAGGCGGCGGACCTGGTCCTCGCGCACGCCGAGGCCGCCGCCCAGCGCACCGCGTTCGAAGGTGAGGCAGGTGAGGGCCACCCGCCAGCCGTCGCCGGGCTCGCCGATGCGGTCGGTGTCGGGGATCCACACCTCGTCCATGAACACCTCGTTGAAGTGGGCGTCCCGGTTCATCTGGACCAGCGGCTTGACGGTGACGCCGGGCGACTCCATGTCCAGCCCGAAGGCCACGATGCCCTTGTGCTTGGGCAGAGAGGTGTCGAAGCGGGCGAGCAGCAGGCCCCACCTGGAGTAGTGGGCCCGCGACGTCCAGACCTTGGAGCCGCTGACCCGCCACCCGTCGCCGTCGCGGACGGCCCGGGCCTTGAGGCCCGCCAGGTCGGAGCCGGCGTCGGGCTCGGAGAACATCTGGCACCAGATCTCCTCGCCGCTGCGGATGGCCGGCAGCCAGCGGGCCTTCTGCTCGTCGCTGCCGTGGACGAGGATGGTGGGGCCGATCAGGTCCAGGCCCACCAGCCACGGGTACAGGTCCGGGGCCTCGAAGTCGGCCAGGGCCGAGCGGACGGCCCCCGCCTCCTCGTTGCCGAGCCCCATGCCCCCGTGCTCGACCGGCCACGTCGGCACCGCGTAGCCGCCGGAGGTCAGCTTGGCCAGGTAGGCGCGGCCGGCGTCCAGGTCGTCGCTGCCGGCGCCCAGGACCCCGACCCGGGAGCCGGGCCGCCGCCGCTCGAGCAGCTGATCCAGCTCGGCCACCGTCTTGTCCCGTCGGGCGGTCACCGCCTCTTCAGTCGTCACCCCGTCGAATCTACCGGTCCCGGTGCCGGACGCCGCGGTGGCGGGCAGCAGCCGGGCCGGCACCACGGGGGCACCCCGCCGGCCGCCTCCAGCTCGGTCACCAGGTCGGCCACCATGGCCACGAACGCCGGGTGGGAGCCGGGGGTGGCGCTGCGGATGAGGCGGACGCCCCGCTCCCGGGCCGCTCCGGCCGCCGCCGTGTCCAGGTCGTAGATCACCTCCATGTGGTCCGACACGAACCCGATCGGGGCCACCACCACGGCCTCGGTGCCGTCGGGCAGGCCGGCTATGGCCTCCACCACGTCGGGACCGAGCCAGGGCTGCGACGGTGAACCGGAGCGGCTCTGGTACACCTGGCGCCACCGGCCGGGGTCCACGCCGGCGCCGGCGGCCACCCGGGCCGCGGTGGCGGCCAGTTGGCTCTGGTAGTCGCAGGTGGCGGCCATCGACTCGGGGATGCTGTGGGCTGACATGAGCACCGGGGCCTCCGGCCCGGCTCCGGCCACCGCCGCAGCCAGACCCTCGGTGAGCGGCCCGTAGAAGCCGGGATGGTCGAAGAAGGGCCGGAGCTTGACCAGCTCCGGAGCGCCCGGGCCGACCTCGGCCCGGGCCCGCTCCATGTCCTCCATGTACTGGCGGCACCCGCTGTAGGAGGAGTAGGCGGAAGTGGCGAACACCGCGGCCCGGCCGATCCCGTCATCACGCATGCGGGCCAGCGTGTCGGCCAGGAACGGGTGCCAGTTCCGGTTGCCCCAGTACACGGGGCGGTCCATGACCTCCTGCAGGGCGGCCAGCAACTCCCGGTTCTGGCCGTTGATCGGGCTGCGGCCACCGAAGAGCATGTAGTTGGCCGCCACCTGCTCCACCCGCTCGGGCGGTACCGGCCGGCCCCGCAGGACGTTGGCCAGGAACGGGCGCACGTCGTCGGGACCGTCCGGTCCGCCGAAAGAGAGCAGCAGGAGGGCGTCGAATCTCACGGGCCCAGCCTACGGCCCGTGCCGTCGAACCAGTTGTGTCAGCCTTGCTGCCAGACGCCGCGGTTCTGGTAGCCCCAGTTGGCGCAGTCCTGGTATGTGGGCTCCCAGATGTCGAGCCGGTCGCCCTTGATCGCGCCACCGGTGTCCTCGGCGATCCGCTCGCCCACGCCGGCGATCCAGATGTGGGTACCGATGGGGATCACCGAGGGGTCGACGGCGACGGTCTGGGTGTTGGTGTAGGCGCCGCTGGCGGTGGTCCCGGCGTTGTCGTAGCAGGTGACGCCGAAGACCCCCAGGTAGGTGCCGCCCGGGGTGGACGACGCCTGGACGGCCTGGGCGGGCGGGGGAGGCACCGGGGCGGTGGCCAGCCAGTAGCCGTGGCCCGAAGGCGTGGCCGCCATGCCGGCGACCTGGGTGCCGCTGGCCTCGGGGGAGGCGCTGCCCTGGAACCCGGCGTCTCCGAAGGCGAACACGCCGCCGTCGGCGGCGGCCAGCCAGTACCCCTGGCCGCTGGGCGTGGAGGCCATGGCCACCACGGGGGCGGTGAGGCGGTCGGCGCCGGCCGATCCGAAGAAGCGGGCATCGCCGAAGGCGAACACGCCGCCGTCGGATGCGACGAGCCAGTAGCCGCCGCCGTCGGGGGTGCGGGCCATGCCGACGATGGGCTTGGAGAGCTGCTGGCCGCCGGTGGACCCGAAGAAGCGGGCGTCGCCGAAGGCGAACACGCCGCCGTCGGATGCGACGAGCCAGTAGCCGCCGCCGTCGGGGGTGGAAGCGATGCCGACGATGGGCTTGGAGAGCTGCTGGCCGCCGGTGGACCCGAAGAAGCGGGCGTCGCCGTAGGAGAACACGCCGCCGTCGGATGCGACGAGCCAGTAGCCGCCGCCGTCGGGGGTGGAGGCGATGCCGACGATGGGCTTGGAGAGCTGCTGGCCCGCCGCCGAGCCGTGGAAGCCGGCGTCGCCGTAGGAGAACACGCCGCCGTCGGATGCGGCCAGCCAGTAGCCCTGGCCGCTGGCCGTGGGGGCCACGCCGACCAGGGGGCTGCTCGTGGAGGTGCCGGGACCACCCAGCGACGGGGCGTCGCCGAAGCCCTGGACCACTCCGGGGGAGCTGGCCGGGGTGGAGGCCGAGGCCAGCACCGCAGAGTTGGCCAGGGGGGCCGCCGGACCGGGAACCGGGCTCAGCGCCGCGGTGGTCGCGAATGCCAGCGGGATAGCCGAGACGACCGCCGCAGAGCGGGACAACCGCCCCGGCTGGCGTCTCCGCCACTTCTCCGGCCGAAATTCGGGCGCGTGGGTATAAGGGGACAGAGAGGTACTACAGGTTTTGGACACAGCGTTTGTGACCCTTTCGTCGGCGCGCCGGTCCGGGTCCAGGTGGCTCCGCAAGAAGCGTCAGTAAAAGGGGGAGATGCGGACCAGCGCGGGCCTCCGCCGGAAAGGGGAAAGGGCGGAGGTTGGCTTTTTGGCCCCCCGTCGGCGGTCTCTGGGACGGTCACCCGGGGGCCTTGTCTTTTCTCGGCCGACGAGACTAGCCGCCACTGTCGGAGAACCCAAATATTCTGTCGGTGACAATTTTCACCGACGGCGCCGGTTACAGCGCGATGGGAGGGGGTAGCACCCCACCTTTCAGCTCGGTCAGCCGGCCCGCGACGTGGAGCGTGGTGCGGTCCTCCAGGTACGGACCCACCACCTGTACGCCCACCGGGAGGCCCCCCGGAGTGCGCCCCACCGGGACGACCGTGGAGGGGAGGTAGGCCATCCCGACCAGGCCGGTCCAGGCCAGGGTTTCGGACTGTGGCCGGGACCGGCCGTCGATGATGACGTAGCGGTCGCCGATGGTGCCCTCGGTGTCGTGGGGGAACGGCAGCATGGGCACGACCGGGCAGAGCAGCACGTCGTAGGAGCGGAACCACTCCGCCCACACCCGACGCACCGCGGCCCGCCGGCGCGTCAGCTCCAGCCACGCCCGGTGGTTGCCGGCCAGGGCCTCGCCGAGGCCCTGCTCCAGGCTGACCGAGATGGCTGCGAGCAGCAGGGCCGAGAACAGGGCCTCCATCTCCTTCAGCTCCAGCGGGGGCCGGGCGTCGGACACCTCGGCGCCGGCCCCGGCCAGGGCCGATGCCGCTCCCTGCAGAAGATCCAGCGCCTGGCGGTCCACCTGGCAGGCCGGATCGTCCAGCCACAACCCCACCCGGTAGCCGCGCAGGTCCTCGTGGCGCGGCGGCGGCAGCGTCAGGGTCCACCCCGCTGCGTCCTCCTCGTCGGGGCCGGCCAGCACCTCGAGCAGCAGCTCCAGGTCCTCCACCGAGCGGGCCAGCGGGCCGAACACGTTGATGTCGGCGTCGGTCATCCCGCCGCCCACCTGGTCGAGGTAGCCGCGCTGCGACACCACCCCGTAGCTGGGCTTGTGCCCGCAGATGCCGCAGAAGCTGGACGGGATGCGGATGGATCCGCCGATGTCGGTCCCGGTCTCGAAGCTGGTGAGCCCGGTCGCCACCGCGGCGGCTGGGCCGCCGGAGGATCCACCGGGGGTGAGGGTGGGATCCCACGGGTTGTTGGTGACGCCGAACAGGTCGTTGTAGGTCTGGATGTCCCCCGACCATTCCGGGACGTTGGTCTTGCCCATCACCACCGCACCGGCCCGGCGGAGCCGGGCCACGACCGGGGCGTCGGCGGGGGGCCGGTGGTCCCGCAGTGCGGTGGAGCCTCCGGTGGAGCGCATGCCCGCCACCTCGATGGCGTCCTTCACCGTCATGGGCAGCCCGTGCAGGGGCCCGGTGGCGTGACCGGCCGCGGTCCGCTCGTCGGCTGCCGCGGCGGCGGCCCGGGCCCCCTCGGGGTCGAGGGTCACCACGGCGTTGAGCTGCGGGTTGAGACGGTCGATCCGCTGCAGGTACAGCTCCAGCAGCTCCCGGCTGGAGATCTCCCGGGCCTGGATCATCCGGGCCAGACGCCGGGCCGGGAGGAGGGCGATTTCGGAGTCCGCGGCCATGCGCGGAAGCTATCAGCCGGCCAGCAGAACCCCGGGGTTGAGCAGGCCGGCCGGGTCGACGGCGGC
>JAKAXN010000261.1 GCA_021816565.1 Actinomycetes bacterium | reverse complement strand
CGGCCGCGGCCCTCAACAGCATCTCGGTGTCGAAGAACCAGCCGCCTTCCTCGATGTGCGGCAGCAGGAGCGCCGCGGCGTCGGCGCTCAGCGCCTTGAACCCGCACTGGGCGTCGGTGAAGCGGCGGCCCACGGCCACCCGGATGACCAGGTTGTAACCGCGGGAGACGACCTCGCGCACCACTCCCCGACCCACCCGGGACCCCGGGGTCAGCCGGCTGCCGATGGCCACCTGGCTGTGGCCCGACGCCACGGATCCGACCAGTGGCAGCAACGCTGCCAGGTCGGTGGACAGGTCGACGTCCATGTAGGCCAGCACCGATGCCCGGCTGGCCGACCACGCGGCGGCCAGGGCCCGGCCCCGGCCCTTCTCGGCCAGGTGCAGGGCCTGGACCCCCGGCACCGTGCGGGCCAGACGGCGGGCCACCTCCCAGGTGCCGTCGGTGCTGGCGTTGTCGGCGATGGTCACCACCGCCGGGTACGGGAACCCGGCGTCGAGCCAGCGCCGGAGCTGGATCACGCTGCGCTCGAGAACGTGGGCCTCGTTGTACACCGGGATCACCACATCGACGGTGGTCTCAACCGCCGCCGGCCCGACCGCTGCGAGACGCAGACGGCCGGGCCGGTCACGGAAGGACTGTGTCGGGCTGTTGACAAGCATGCCCCCGCCCCCAGTACCCGGTCAGCCGGGGCAGTTGCTGGCGGTGGCGCTGGAGACGCACCCGCTGGTCTTGGTGAAGATGCCGGAGATGTCGTTGCCGAGCACCAGGACGGCGCCGGCGATCACGGCGGCGATGAGGCCCACCAGGAGGGCGTACTCCACGGCTGAGGCACCCCGCTCGGATTCGAAGCGGCCCTCGAACCAGGTACGGGTGGCGACGAAAGCCCGCATGACGGTGAAAGCGACGGTAATCATATCTGCCCTTAGACCTCCGTAGGATTTCCAAACGAGAACGTTTCTCTGTTTGGTTGGAAACCACTTGGTTTCTCTTCCAAAATCATCGCTCCACGGCCGGGAAAGTTGAATAGGTCTTTTGATCTATTAAGGACCAACGGCTCTACGGGACACCCGGCGCGACGGCCCCGTCAGGAGTCCAGGGACACCAGGCCGAGCCGCAGGGCGCTGAGCACGGCCTGGGTGCGGTCGGTCACGTCGAGCTTCTCGTAGATCGACGCCAGGTGGTTCTTGACGGTCTTGATGCTGATGTACAGCTCACTGCCGATCCGGTTGGTGGAGGCCCCCTTGGTGATGAGCCTCAGGATCTCGATCTCCCGCGGGGTCAGCGACAGCTCCCCCTCCAGCCGGGGCCGCCTGGCGGCCTCGACCGCCTCCGCCTGCCCGCAGACCGCCTCGAGGACCGCCGACACCACCTTCTCCGCCGGCGAATCCTTGGTGATGACCGCGGCTGCTCCGGCCTCCAATGCCCGCCGGTGGACCTCGTCGCTGCTGTCGAAGGTCAGGGTCACCACGGCGATACCGGGGTGACGGGATTTGATGATCCCGGTGGCGGCGATCCCGTCCATGCCCGGCATGGATATGTCCATGAGCACGGCATCGGGGGAGCACTCCTCGACGGCGGCGACCGCCGCCCGGCCGTCGGAGACCACGTCGATCACGTCGAGCTCTGATCCCTCGAGGGCCCGCCGCAGACCGTCACGCATAACCGGGTGGTCGTCGGCGATCAGGACCCGGGGGGCGCTCATGCGCCCACCCGGCAGCGGACCCGGTCCCGGCCCAGGTCCCCGACCTCGCGCTCGACGGTTGCGCCGACGGCCCAGCAGCGGTCCCGGACCTCGGCGATGGCGCTGTCCATGGGGGTGTCCGCCCCGATCGGGGCCTCCCCCCCGGCCGAGTCGAACCCGACCTCCAGACACCCGCCGTCGTGGCCGCCCACCCAGGCCAGGTCCACCGCGTCGAGCCGGGAGTCCACGGCGGCGCCGAGCAGGACCCGGGCCATCTGCAGGACCTGGTGCTCGAGGGCCAGCGGCAGGCGTTCGCGGGCCTGCACCTCGAGGCGGATGGTGGTACCGGAGCGGCTCTGCATGCCCTGGGCCAGTTGGGCCAGGGCATCGCCCAGGGTCCGGGTCTCGCTGACGTCGCAGCACAGATCGCGCATGTTGAACCGCAGCTCGGCCACCATGTTGGTAACCCCCTGACGCAGCTCCCGGATGCGCTCCACGTGCTGCTGCTCTCCCACCACGCGGGCCAGCCAGTCCAGCTCGAGGCCCAGGGCGGCCATGCTCTGGCCGAGGTTGTCGTGCAGGTTGCGGGCCACCCGGGCCCGTTCCTCGGCCGAGCCCACCACCCAGAGGGCGTTGAACCGGCAGGCGTTGTCCACGATGAGAGCGGCCCACCGGCCCATCTCGGCCATCACATCGAGGTCCCGCTCGGACCAGCGGTCGGCCTGGTCGCTCTCCAGGACCACCGCCCCTATCAGATCGCCCCGCACGAGCAGCGGGATGTAGACCGCCGAGCGGGAGGTGTCCGAGAGGGTGGTGGCCCCGGGGTCCAGGCGGAGGGGCCGGTTCCCGGCCCCGACGGCGGCGCTGCAGCGCTCCAGCGCCTCGATCTCCCCGACCACCGGTGGGGGCGCCGCCCCCTCGGCCAGCAGCACCCGCCAGGCGTCCCCCGCCCCGCTGCGGGCGGCCACCATCACCACGTCGGGCTGTACCAGCTCCCGGGCCAGCCGGGCCACGGCCCGGGCCGCCTGCGGGGCGTCGGTGGCGTCCTCGCCCGCCATCAGGATTCGCTCGAGGCGCACGAGCAGGTCGTTGGTGGCCATGAGCCGCTCGTTGGTGGCGGCCAGCCGGGCCCGGTCCTGGTCGCCGAAGCGGGCCAGCCAGGCGGCGTAGGACACCGCCAGCACGGCCACGAGCAGCAGGCCGTCCAGATCCATCGAGTACCGCCAGGCGACCGGCACGAGGCTGCCCCCGGCCAGGTTGGCGACGAAGAGGGCGATGACCGCGGCCGAGGCCACCTGTCCGCTCCACCGCTCGGGCAGCGTGTAGCCGGCCAGGCCGGCCAGGCCGACCAGCGTGGCCACCCAGCCGGAGTGCCAGCCGCCGGTCTCGGCCGCCGCCACCGCGGCCACCAGCACCTCGACCAGCAGGCCGGCGGAGGTGGCCAGCCGGCTCCGGGTGCGGCCGGCGAACATCTCGGCGCTGCGCAGGGCGGCGACGGCCAGCAGCGGCAGCCCCCACAGGAGGGGTACGGCCGAGACCCCGGACCGGGCGACGAGCACCGCCCCGACCAGGATGGCCACCCAGCGCGCCACCAGCACCATCGCTCCGGGGCGGACCAGCAGGTCGGGGCTGTCGGCGCCGGCGCCCCGGGACCGGATCGGGAGCCCGAGCCTGGTGACGGTCGTGGTGGCACCACCGGTGTCAGCGGGGTCAGCTGTGACGGAGCCGGTCAACACAATTGTCGTTATCGGCTCACCTGTCTAGAAACCAAAGGTCCTTCCCATGGCCGCCGCCGCGGGGCCGAGCACCAGGATCATCAGCGGCGGCAGGATGAACAGGATCAGCGGGAACACGATCTTCACCGGCAGCTTGGCCGCCCGCTCCCGGGCCCGGGCCCGGCGACGCTCGCGCATCTCGTCCGCCTGCGTGCGCAGCACCCGGCCGATGGGCATGCCGAGCACGTCGGCCTGGGCCAGCACCACGATGAAGGTGGCCAGGTCGGTCGACTCCGACCGGTGCTTGAGGTTGTCCAGGGCCTCCTGACGGGAGAGGCCCAGGCTGCGCTCCTGCAGGGTGCGCTTGAGCTCCTCGGCCATCGGGGAGTCGAAGTTGGAGCAGGTGGCCTCCATGGCCTGCTCCAGCCCCAACCCCGACTCCACCGCAATGGTCAGCAGGTCCAGCACGTCGGGCAGGTCGCGCTCGATGGCGTTGGTGCGCTCCTGCACCCGGCGCGACAGCCACGCCGAGGGCCCGAGCACCGAGCACAGGGCGATGACCAGGGCCAGGATCAGGCGGACCTTCAGGGAGCCCCCAGCGGCCGCCGCCAGGAGCAGGGCCAGCAGGGCACCCAGGCCGGCGGCGGCCACCTGGATGGTGGCCACCTCCTCGGCGGTGACGGTGCCGCTCATGCCGCTGCAGAGGATCTGGTGGTGGAGGCGGTCCAGATGGCGGCTCGGGTACAGGTCCCGGACCCGGTTCGACAGGCGCCGGCCCAGCGGCCGCAGCAGGCGCTCGCCCAGCGACGGCAGGGCCTCCGCCTGCTCCTCGAAGGACCCGCTGTCGGAGTCGCTCAGATAGGCCAGGACGCCCCGCCGGGCCCGGGCCTGCCATGCGGCGACCAGCACGGCGGCCAGGCCGAAGCCGACCAGGGCCATGCCGGCCACGATTCCGGTGGTGTTCATCGGCTCACACCTCGATGTCGATCATCCGGCGGATCACCAGGTACCCGGCGCCGAGGAGGGCGGCGCAAAGCCCCAGCCAGAAGAACCCCCAGCCCCGGAACATGGGGGCCAGGTAGTGGGGGGCGGTCACCTGCATGGCCAGGGCCACGAAGATGGGCAGCGCCATCAGCACCCAGGCCGATATCCGGCCCTCGGCGGAGAGGACACGGACCTCGCGGCCCACGTCCTCCCGGGCCCGCATGAAGTCGGCCAGCGTGTGCAGCAGCTCCCCCAGGTGGCCCCCGGTGGTCTGTTGGATCCGCACCGCCTGCACGGCCCAGCGCAGCTCGTCGATCTCGGTACGCGCCGCCATGCGCTCCAGGGCGTCGTTGAGGTTGGAGCCGAGCACCACCTCGGCGACGACCCGGTCGAACTCCCCCGAGAGGGGCTGGGCGATCTGCTCCCGGAGGAGCTGGATGGCCCGCAGGAAGGTGTGGCCCGACGCCACCGCCGAGGCTATGAGCGAGAAGGCATCGGGCAGCTGGGCCCGCAGGGCCTCCCGCCGCTTGCGGGCCCGCCGGGTGAGGTGGGCCCGGGCCCCGAAGGCCACCACCGCCGCCACCGGCAGCCCGGCGTAGACCGAACCGGAGGCCAGGCCGACGAGCAGGCCGGAGACCACCGTGGCCATCCCGGCCAGGAACAGGTACTCCCCCGGGCGCAGCGGCATGTCCGCCTTGGCCAGCATCCGCTCCACCGAACCGCGGGTGTCGAGGCGGCCGACGGCGTCGCCCAGGAGGACGGTGAGGCGGCCCACCGCCGGGCCCACCGGGCTCTCGGTGACCGCCTCCACCGGCACGTCGTGCTCCCCGCCGGCCAGCTCCAGGATCTCGGCCAGCGTCTCGGTCCGCCGCTGCGATCGCAGCAGCGTGCCCACCACCATCAGCGACAGCCCGGCGCCCACGGACAGGGCGGCGGCCACCCCGGCCGCTCCGGCGGTCACGGCCGGCGCCGCTTCGGGGCGTAGTCGACGGCGTCGGCCCGGAACCGGGTCGGCCGCTTCCGGTAGCGCTCCTGGCGCTCGAGGTCCATGGAGTCGGGCCGGAAGTTGACCGCGTCGACCGGGGCACCCCGCTGCTCGAGCAGCTCGGCGATGCGCGGTCGCAGGCCGGTCGGCTCCAGCGGCCCGGGGCCCCGGCCGGTGGCCGCGCCACGGCGGAACAGCTCCTGCAGGACGATCACGTCGCCCTCCAGGCCCTGCACCTCGGTGACCGACGTGACGGTCCGCAGGCCGCTCGGGGCCCGCTCGAGGTGGACCACCACGTTGACCGCACCGGCGATCTGCTCCCGGATGGCCCTCACCGGCAGGTCGTAGCCGGCCATGAGGACCATGACCTCGAGGCGGGACATGGCCTCCCGGGGGCTGTTGGCGTGGACGGTGGTCATGGACCCCTCGTGGCCGGTGTTCATGGCCTGGAGCATGTCCAGCGCCTCGGCGCCGCGGCACTCCCCCACGATGATGCGGTCGGGCCTCATCCGCAGCGAGTTCTTGACCAGGTCCCGGATGCGGACCTCGCCGGCCCCCTCGGCGTTGGGCGGCCGGGCCTCCAGGCTGATGGTGTGCGGCTGGTTGGGCTGGAGCTCGGCCGCCTCCTCGATGGTGATGATCCGCTCGGTCTCGGGGATGAACGCCGAGAGCACGTTGAGCATGGTCGTCTTGCCGGTGCCGGTGCCGCCGCTGACCATCAGGTTCATGCGGGCCCGCACGCAGGCCTCGAGGAAGGTGGCGGCCTCGGTGGAGAGCGACCCGAAGCGGATCAGGTCGGCGATGCTGAGCGGCGACGACGGGAACTTCCGGATGGTGAGCACCGGGCCCCGCACGGCCAGGGGGGGCAGGATCACGTTGACCCGGGAGCCGTCGGGCAGGCGGGCGTCCACCATCGGCGACGACTCGTCCACCCGTCGGCCCACCGCCACCACGATCTTGTCGATGATCCGGCGGTAGTGGTCGAGATCCCCGAACGCCGCGGTGGTCCGCGAGATGCGGCCTTCCCGCTCGATCCATATCTCGTCGAAGTCGTTGCACATGATCTCGCTGACCGACTCGTCGGCCAGGAGCTCGTCGAGGGGGCCGTAGCCGAGGATGTCGCCGAGCAGCTCCTGCACGAAGCGCTGGCGCTCCAGCCGGGAG
>JAKAXN010000260.1 GCA_021816565.1 Actinomycetes bacterium | reverse complement strand
GGCCGATGACGATGACCGATCCCATCGCCGACATGCTGACCCGCATCCGCAACGCCAATGTCGCCATGCACGACACGGTGCGGATGCCGTCCTCGAAGCTCAAGGAGTCCCTGGCCGCGGTGCTGGTCAAGGAGGGCTACATCGAGGGCTTCAAGGTGTCGGACTCCTCCGAGCGACCCGGTCGCACCCTGGAGATCACCATGAAATACACCAAGGACCGGGCCCGGACCATCTCCGGGGTACGGCGGGTGTCGAAGCCGGGTCTGCGGGTCTACACCGCGGCCGACAAGCTGCCCCGGGTCCTCGGGGGCCTCGGCGTGGCCGTCCTGTCCACCAGTCAGGGACTGATGACCGACCGCGAGGCGCGCAAGCGCCGGGTGGGCGGCGAAGTCCTCTGCTACGTCTGGTAAGCGAGAGGAAAAAGGTTCAACCATGTCCCGTATCGGACGCAGCCCCATCACCGTTCCCTCCGGCGTGGAGGTCTCCATCGTCGACCGGCAGGTCACCGTCAAGGGCCCGGGAGGCACCCTGTCGCGCCCCCTGCCCGGCGAGATCACCGTCCGCCAGGAGGACTCGACGCTGCTGGTCGAGCGGCCCAACGACGAGCGCCAGAACCGGGCCCTGCACGGCCTGACCCGCAGCCTCGTGTCCAACATGGTGACCGGCGTGACCGCCGGCTTCACCAAGGACCTCGAGATCGTGGGCGTCGGCTACCGGGCCACCCCCAAGGGCCCGGGCTCCATCGAGCTGGCCCTCGGCTTCTCCCACCCGGTCACCGTCGACGCCCCGGCCGGCATCACCTTCGAGGTGCCCCAGCCGACGCGCATCAGCGTCAAGGGGATCGACAAGGAGCTGGTCGGCCAGGTGGCCGCCAACATCCGCAAGATCCGCAAGCCCGAGCCCTACAAGGGCAAGGGCGTCCGCTACGCCGGTGAGCGGGTCATCCGCAAGGCTGGAAAGGCAGCTAAGTGAGCTACTCCACCAAGGACAAGCAGGAGGCCCGCACCCGGCGCCACTTCCGGGTCCGCAAGAAGGTCGCGGGCAGCGCCGAGCGGCCCCGCCTGGCGGTGTTCCGGTCCAACAAGCACATCTCCGCCCAGGTCATCGACGATCGCAGCGGCCGCACCCTGGCCTCGGCGTCCACCGTCGAGAAGGCCCTCCGGGAGGCCGGCGGCACCGGCAACAAGGCCGCCGCGGCCACCGTGGGCCGCCTGGTGGCCGAGCGGGCCCGGGCCGCCGGTGTCACCTCCGTGGTGTTCGACCGGGGTGGTTTCCAATATCACGGCCGGGTGGCCGCTGTCGCTGACGCGGCCCGCGAGGCCGGACTGGAGTTCTAGATCAATGCCTGATCAGCAGTACGAAGACCGCACCATCAAGGTCAACCGCGTCGCCAAGGTCGTCAAGGGCGGCCGGCGGTTCTCCTTCGCCGCCCTCATGGTGATCGGCGACGGCCGGGGCACGGTGGGGCTCGGCTACGGCAAGGCCAAAGAAGCCGGTCTGGCCGTGCAGAAGGGCATCGAGGAGGCCAAGAAGAACCTCTTCACCGTCCCGCTGGCCGGCAGCACCATCACCCACCCGGTGCTCGGTGAGGCCGGCGCCGGTCGGGTGCTGCTGAAGCCGGCCGCCCCCGGTACCGGCGTGATCGCCGGCGGCGCGGCCCGGGCCATCCTGGAGATGGCCGGCATCCACGACATCCTGGCCAAGTCGCTCGGCTCGTCCAACAGCATCAACGTGGCCCAGGCCACCGTGGCCGGGCTGCGGGCCCTGAAGCGCCCCGACGAGATCGCCAAGCTGCGCGGCCTGTCGCCCGAGGAGTTCGTCCCGGGTGGTCTGTGGCGGGCCTACAAGGAGTCGATGCGCGGTCCCTACGTCCCCGACGAGGTGGCGTGACATGGCCGATCTGAAGATCACCCAGGTCAAGTCCGGCATCGGCACCAAGCCCAAGCACCGGGGCACGCTGCGGGCCCTCGGCCTGCACGGCATCGGCACGACCAACACGCTGCCGGACCGCCCTGAGATCCGGGGCATGATCGCCCGGGTCCCGCATCTGATCACCGTCGAAGAATCCCAGGAGTCCTGATGAAGGTCCATGATCTGAAGCCGGCTCCCGGCTCCTCCACGGAGCGCCGCCGGGTCGGTCGAGGCATCGCCGGCAAGGGCGGCAAGACCGCCGGCCGCGGTACCAAGGGCCAGGGCGCCCGAGGCCAGATCAAGCCCGGTTTCGAAGGCGGCCAGCTGCCCCTCAAGCAGCGGATCCCCAAGCTCAAGGGCTTCAAGAACCCGTTCCGGGTCGAGTACAACGTGATCAACCTCGACACCCTCGAGGAGTTCGAGGGTGACGTGGTCAGCCCCGAGACCCTGCGGGCCCGGGGCCTGGTGCACAAGCACGGCCTCATCAAGGTGCTGGGCCGGGGCGAGCTGAGCCGCAAGCTCACCGTTTCCGCGCATGCCTTCTCCCGCTCCGCCGTCGCCGCCATCGAGGCGGCCGGTGGCCGGGTCGAGATCCTTCCTCCGCCGTTCGGCAACGGCCGCCCGCCGGCCAAGGGGAACGCCCTCACCAACCGGTAGCCATGTTTCCTGTCCCCGAAGCGTCGATCGACCGGCGCAACGGGGGACGGGCAGGCTACCCTTGGTCGTCCCCCGGGGTGGGCCTGGGGTCAGGCCCGACACCCGGTCGGGCAGAGAGGACCTAGATGCGCAGTACGTTCACGAACCTCGCGAACATGTTCCGGGTCCCGGATCTCCGCAACAAGGTTCTCTTCACGCTGCTCATCATCGTGGTGTACCGGCTGGGTTCGAACATCCCCTGCCCGGGCATCGACTTCAAGGCGGTGCAGTCCCTCGAGGCCAGCTCCAGCCACGGCGGGGTGGTGGGCTTCCTGGCCCTGTTCTCGGGTGGGGCCCTCACCAAGTTCGCGGTGTTCGGGCTCGGGATCATGCCCTACATCACCAGCTCGATCATCATCCAGCTGATGATCGTGGTGATCCCCAAGTTCGAGCAGTGGCGCGAGGAGGGGGCGGTCGGCCAGAAGAAGCTGACCCAGGTCACCCGGTACCTGACCATCGCCCTGGCCGTGATGCAGTCCACCGGCCTGGCCTACGTGTTCCACAACGGCGGTGGCGGCCTGCTCGGCAGCGGCTCGAGCCTCAACATCGACCTCATCCCCAAGTTCACCGTTCCCCGGGTGCTGCTGATCGTCCTGACCATGACGGCCGGCACCGTGGTGGTGATGTGGCTGGGCGAGCTGATCACCCAGCGGGGGGTCGGCCAGGGGATGTCGGTGCTGATCTTCGCCAACGTGGTGGCCACCATGCCCGCCGGCGGCGCCGCGGTGAAGGCCGAGGCCGGGTGGTTCAAGTTCGGGGTGATCATCGCCATCTCGCTGGTGCTGCTGGTGGCCATCGTGTTCATCGAGCAGGGCCAGCGGCGCATCCCGGTCACCTTCGCCAAGCGGGTGGTGGGCCGGCGCATGTACGGCGGCCAGAGCACCTACATCCCCATGAAGGTCAACACCGGCGGCGTGGTCCCGATCATCTTCGCCAGCTCGGTTCTGTACTTCCCGATCCTCATCTCCAACGTGCTGCCCACCACCGGCGGGTGGAAGTCCGTGCAGACCTGGATCAGCCAGCACCTGGCCCAGCCCAACAACTGGGTGTACATCCTCCTCTACGGGGTGATGATCCTGGGCTTCGCCTACTTCTACGCGGCCGTGACCTTCGACCCGGCCCAGCAGGCCGAGGTCATCCGCAAGCAGGGCGGCTACATCCCCGGGATCCGCCCCGGGCCCCCCACCGAACGACACCTCCAGCAGATCCTCAACCGGATCACCCTGCCCGGCTCGCTGTGGCTGGCCTTCGTGGCCCTGCTGCCGTCGCTGATGCTGGCCTGGTGGAACATCCAGAACTACCCCTTCGCCGGGACCAGCCTCCTGATCGCCGTCGGTGTGGCCCTGGAGACCATGAAGCAGGTCGACAGCCAGCTGATGCTGCGCAACTACGAGGGCTTCCTCCAGTAGTGAATCCAGGCGCACGCATAGTCGTCCTGGGCAAGCAGGGGGCGGGGAAGGGCACGCAGGCCATCCGCCTGTCCCGCCACTACGTCGTGCCCCACGTGGCCACCGGAGACACCTTCCGGGCCGCGGTGCGCTCGGGCTCGGAGTTCGGCCAGAAGGCCCGCCGCTACCTCGACGCCGGAGAGCTGGTGCCCGACGAGGTGGTCATCGGCATGGTCCGGGAGCGCCTCACGCGCGACGACACGACCCACCGGGGCTTCATCCTCGACGGGTTCCCCCGCACCGTCGGCCAGGCCGAGGCCCTGATGGAGATCCTGGCCCCCCGCAGCCTGGACGTGGTCATCAACCTCGACATCGAGACCTCCGAGGTCCTCGGCCGGCTGGCCAGCAGGCGGGTGTGCTCGGACTGCGGGGCCAACTACAGCGTCTCGGACAATCCGCCCCGGGTGCCGGGCATCTGCGACGTGTGCGGGGGCGACGTGGTCCAGCGCGACGACGACACCGAGATCGCCATCCGGCGCCGGCTGGAGCTCTACGAGCGCGAGACCGCCCCTCTGATCGAATGGTTCGACAAGCGGGGGCTGATGGCCACCATCCCCGGCACCGGGTCGCCCGACGAGGTGACCGAGCGGCTGGTGGCGGAGGTCAACCGCCGCAAGCAGCGGGCCCTGTCCAACTAGCCCCGACCGGTCCGGCTGGCTCCCGCCGCCGGGCTGTGACAGCCTGGGCCGACCGTGTCCCGCAGGGGGGGTGGACCCGTGACCGACACCGAATCCAGCGCCGTCGTCGACACCAGCCGGCCCGGCTGGACCATGCGCATGATGATGGACCCCGGCTTCGCCCGGGACCCCCGCCCCTACTACTCCCAGCTGCGCCAGGGCCCCCCGGCGCGCGACGAGCTGGACATCCCCGGCCGCACCCCGAGCGTGATGGTCAGCCGCCACGGCGACGTGGACCGGGTGCTGCGGGACCCGCAGACGTTCTCCTCCCGCTTCGGGGCCGGGCTCAGCGGGCTCGGCAACGACCGGCCCATGATCCCGCTGCAGATCGACCCTCCCGAGCACAAGCGCTACCGGGTGCTGCTCGACCCGTACCTGGCGCCCCGGCAGGTGGCCCGCCTGGAGGCCGACGTCACCGACCTGGTCAACGACCTGATCGACGGGTTCATCGATCGCGGCGGCTGCGAGTTCACCGGCGAGTTCGCCGTGCCCCTCCCGTGCACCGTGTTCCTCCGCCTGCTGGGCCTGCCCCTCGAGGACCTGGACCTGTTCCTGCGTCTCAAGGAGGGCATCATCCGTGGTGGCGGCGAGCGGACCCTCGCCGGGCAGTTCGAGGCCCGCCGGGCCGCCGGGCAGGAGTGCTACGCCTACTTCGAGGCGGCCCTCGACCGCATCGCCCGGGACCGGGTGGACGGGCTGCTGCTGCAGCTGCTCGAGGCGGAGGTGGAGGGGGCCCGCCTCAGCCGGGACGAGATCCTCGACATCTGCTACGTGTTCATCATCGCCGGCCTCGACACCGTGACCGACAGCCTCTGCTGCTTCTGGTCCTACCTGGCGGCCCACCCCGGGCCCCGCCGGGCCGTCGCCGCCGACCCGACCACCGTCCCGGCCGCGGTGGAGGAGCTGCTGCGCTGGGAGTCGCCGGTCACCGGGGTGGCCCGGGTCGTGGCCGAGGACACCGAGATCGACGGGTGCCCCATGCGCCGGGGGGAGAACGTGTTCGTGCTGGTGGGGGCGGCCAACACCGACCCGGCGGCGGTCCCCGACGCCGACCGGGTGGACTTCGCCCGCCCGGCCAACCGCCACTACGCCTTCGGGGGCGGCATCCACCGGTGCCTGGGCTCGCACCTGGCCCGCATGGAGCTCCGGGTGGCCATGCGCGAATGGCACCGGCGCATCCCCGACTACCGCATCCCTGACGGCACCGAGCTGGTCTGGACGCCGATTCTCCGGGCCGTCGAGCGGTTGCCGCTGACCTTCGGCGCCGCCGCGCCGTGACCGACCGCCGATTCGTCGTCGACGCCCCGGGCCAGGTGCTGCAGGCGGGGCGCGAGCTGCTGCGACGGGGCCTGGTGGAGGGCACCGCCGGCAACATCTCGGCCCGCCGGCCCGACGGCACCATCGTCATCACCCCGGCCGGGCTGGACTACCGCGACATGCAGCCCGAAGACCTGGTGGTGGTGGGACCCGACGGCGCCGTGGTCTCGTGCCGGGACGGCCGGTCGCCGTCGTCGGAGACGATGCTGCACCTGGCCTGCTACTCGGCGTTCCCCGACGTCGGGGCGGTCATCCACTCCCACCCGGTGCACGCCACCATGTTCGCCGTCACCCACCGGGGAATCCCGGCGTGCCTCGACGAGTTCTCCCTCTACGTCGGCGGGGACGTCCGCTGCAGCGCCTACGCCCCGAGCGGCCGCGCCGAGGTCGGGGCGGCCGCCGTCGAGGCCCTCCGGGGGCGGGGGGCGGCGCTGATCGCCAACCACGGGATGGTGGCCGTCGGGCCCGGACCGGCCCAGGCGCTGCACATC
>JAKAXN010000259.1 GCA_021816565.1 Actinomycetes bacterium | reverse complement strand
ACGCCACACCAACGACCGCATGGTGTCGTTCTACGTCATCAGCCCCGGTGGCTTCGCCGTGGAGTTCGGCTACGACGGGCTCCGGGTGGAGGGGGACGAGCCGGTGTACGAGATCACCGAGGGGGCCTTCTGGGGCCACAAGTTCGTCAACTTCCCCTCGCTCTGAACGGTGACGGCCCCGGGACCATCGGGTCCCGGGGCCGTCACCCCGCTCCTACTCCAAGGCGCTCCTACTTCAAGGCGCTCAGCGGGACCGGATGGTAGACGCCGCTGCAGTCGAATCCGCTCGAGGGGTGCAGCCTCACCCACTGACCGTTCTTGACTCCGGCCACCACCACGCAGTGGGTGCCCTGGCGGGCGCCGGGATCGGTGGGGGCCACCAACCCGTCGGCGTTGAAGCTGTGGACCCCGTCGAGGGCCTTGATGACCGACGCCTGGGTGATGGTGGAGCCGGCTGAGCGCATCCCGTCCAGCAGGAGCATCCCGGCCGCCCACGATGACACGCTGTAGATGTTGGCGGTCTTCCCCGGATGGGTGCGGTCCAGCCAGGTGAGGAAGGTGTTGACCGCCGGCACCGTCGCCCGGTCCGTCCCGAGGTATAGCGGGTACGGCAGCGGGGCGTACACGTTGGACGCCAGCGAGGCGTTGCCGAGCAGCTTGAGCAGCTGGGCGTCGTAGGCCGGTGCCGAGATGACGGCGTCGGGGTGGAAGTTCTGCTGCGCCGCCTGCTGCAGGAAGTCGGCCACGTTGTTGACCGCCACCGCCCCCATGTCGACGATCTTCACCCCGGCGTTCTTCATGCGCAGGATGTCGCTGGTGTAGTTGGTCTCGAACGGTCCGATGAGTCGCGAGTACACGTACTTGTAGCCGATCGACTCGGCGGTGAGCTGCTCCTCCTTGCCGTTGGCCGCGGCCGGCGACCCCACCAGGGTGGCGGTGTGGGTGATGTCGTTGGGGAAGAGACTCTTGATGTAGGCGTAGCCGGTGGTCTGGTAGCCGGGCGGGTTGGGCGTGGGGGTGAACATGTTGGGGATGCTGTAGAGCGTGGGGTCCAACGCGCTGCCCTGCACGTCGATCAGGTTCGGGTTGGCGGCCAGCACGGACTTGCCGCAGGTGTCCTCCAGGGTGAAGGTGCCGACCATGGCGAACACCTGCGAGGCGAAGTTCTTCAGGTCGCTGGTGTAGGTGTTGCAGCTGAACCCGTCGTCGGCCCTGACGATCTTGACGGTGTGGCCGTCGATCCCGCCGTGGGCATTGATGTAGGCGGCCCACGCGTCGAGCCCGTCATTGGCCCCCTGGAACAGGCCGGGGACCGGTCCGGAGGTCGTCGTGATCTGGCCGAGGGTGATGGTGGTGGCCGTGACCCCGGGGCCGCTCAGCGTGCCGGTCACCGCCGCCGGAGGGGCGATGGTCCCACCGGCGGTCGATCCTCCCGAGCCGGCCGTGGCGGAGCCACCCGTGGAGGAGGCCGCCGGCGCCGAGGAGTGCGAGGTGCTGCCGCAGGCCCCCGCGACCAGCGCGACCGCCCCGGCCAGGCCGGCCAGCGCGGCCCGTCGGCGGGCGGATCGTCGGAACTTGATCACTTGGTGTGTCCCTTTCGTTAGGTGTTGTCACCGGCCGGCGGGGTCGCCGGTGCCGCTCCCAGATAGAGCTCGCCGGCCGCCCGGGCTACCTCAGCGGGCGATCCCTCGAGCTCGATCCGCCCCTGCACCATGACCGCGGCCCGCTCCGCCACCCCGAGGGCGGTCGCCGCGAACTGCTCCACCAGCAGGATCGCCAGTCCCTCGCGGGCGATCTGGCCCACCAGGTCGTACAGCTCGGCGACGACTAGCGGGGCCAGCCCCATGGAGATCTCGTCGAGGAGCAGCAGCTTGGGGTCGGTCGAGAGGGCCCGCGACATGGCCAGCATCTGCTGCTCCCCACCTGAGAGCGTCCCGGCCAGCTGGCGCCGGCGCTCGGCCAGGCGGGGGAACCGGCTGTAGGTGGCCTCCTCGACGTCGGAGCGGCGCAGGCCACCCCGGAAGGTCCACATGCGGACGTTCTCCGCAACCGTCAGGTTGGGGAACACCCCCCGGCCCTCCGGGACGCTGCAGAGGCCGGCCCGGGCCAGCTTCTCGGGAGCCTGACCGGTGATGTCCCGGCCATCCATGAGCACCCGGCCCCGAAGGGGCCGCATCCGGCCGCTCACGACCCGCAGGGTGGTGCTCTTGCCGGCGCCGTTGGGGCCGAGCAGGGCGAACACCTGCCCCGGCTCCACCCGCAGCTGGACGCCCCGCAGCACCTCCACCCGCTCGTAGGCGGCGTGGACGGCCTCGAGGCACAGCGCCGGCGGCCGCCCCTCCGCCGGGGCCGCGGCGCCTCCGGGCCGGGAACCGACGGCCGTCACGCCCGGCCCCCGGCGGCCACGGGCGCTCCGAGGTAGGCGGCCTGGACAGCCGGATCGGCCTGCACCTCGGCCGGCGAGCCGGAGGCGATCATGCGCCCGAAGTCCAGTACGTGGATGTGCCCGCACAGGCTCATGACCATCTCCATGTCGTGTTCGACCAGCAGCACGGCCAGGCCCTCGCCGGCCAGCTCCGAGATCAGCGCACCCAGGCGGGCGCTCTCGGTGGAGTCGAGCCCCGACGAGGGCTCGTCGAGCAGGAGCAGCTTGGGCCGGCACGCCAGGGCCCGGGCCAGTTCGAGCAGCCGGCTCAGCCCGGTGGGCAGCACGTCGGCCTGGCTGGCGGCCACCTCCCGGAGGCCCACGCGCGACAGCAGTTGCTCCGCCTCCGACCGGGCCCGGCGGCCCCGCATCCCCCGGTTCTCGAGGGCCACCATCACGTTGTCCGCGACGGTCAGGGAGCCGAACACCTCCAGACGCTGGAAGGTCCGCCCGAGGCCCATGCGGGCCCGCTGCTTGGGCCCGGTTCCGGTCACGTCACGCCCGTCGATGGTCACCCGCCCCCGAACCGGCTTCTGCAGACCGGTGATCACGTTGAAAAGCGTGGTCTTGCCGGCACCGTTGGGCCCTATCAGGCCGGTCACCCGGCCGGCCCCGGCCACCAGGTTCACGTCGTCGAGGGCCCGCAGACCGCCGAAGTGGACCGTCGCCTCCTCAACCTGCAGCATGCGAGAGCCTTTCTGCCGACTGCTCGGCCACCGCCGCCCCCGGTGCCGGATGAGCGGCGCCGGTCTGGCGGCGTTCCCTCCACCTCTGGAGCAGCGTGTTGCCCCCGAAGGTGCCCTCGGGGTTCTGCGACACGCCGATGGCGGCCAGGCCGACCAGCAGCGAGAAGGCGTCCCTGGGATGGGTGAGATGCTGCTCGAGGAGCGGTCCGAGGGCGAACACGATGCCCCCGAAGAGCATGCCGGCGGTGGTGCGCACGCCCCAGGCCACGGCCAGCAGGAGGAGGGTCAGGCTGAGTATGAACTGGAAGTCGTTGGGCCCCACCGCCCCCTGGGCCCCGCCGTAGAGAGCCCCCCCGAGCCCGGCGATGGCCGCGGAGACAGTGAAGACGGCCAGCTTCGACCGGGTCATGTCTATCCCGAGGGTCAGGCACGCCCCGGGGCTGTCGTTGACCGCCATCAGCCGGCGGCCGTAGCGGGACCGTCGCACGGCCAGCACCCCGATCGCCACCAGGGCGAACACCACGCACAGCACCACCAGGTAGGCCCGGTCGCTCGTCAGGGAGACCCCCGGCAGGGAGGGCCGGGCGACGGTTATGGACAGCGACACGCCGAACACGTCGGTGTTGTTGAAGAACGCCGCGTCCAGCCCCTGGGCGAAGGCCAGGGTGGCCAGGGCCAGGTACAGGCCGCGCAGGCGCAGGGCCGGCAGGGCCACGACGGCCCCCACCGCCCCGGCCAGGCCCACCGCGGCCAGCAGCCCCAGCAGGGAACCGTGACCCCCGCCGACCTTGGCCATGGCGAAGGCCCCGAGGCCGGCGAAGCTCAGCTGGCACAGCGACACCTGCCCGCCGTAGCCGGTCAGCAGCACCAGCGACAGCATGATGATGGCCAGCGCCACCCCCCGGTTGGCGTAGCCCAGACCGGAGGAGCTCAGCAGCCTGGAAGCGATCACCGCCACCACCAGGAAGCCGGTGCCGACGACCAGCGACTCCCTGAGGTTGACCACCCTCGGGGCCCGGACCATGACCCGGCGGTTGAGCCCGGCCCGGGTCTGGGGCAGCACCAGCATGACGATCAGCAGGAACAGCATCGGGATGACCTGCTCCAGGTCGCTCCACGCCACGCTGACCGGCAGGTAGCCGATGGCATAGGACTGGAGAAGCCCCAGGACGATGGCCCCGGCGAAGGTCAGCGGGAGGCTCTTCAACCGGCCGACCATGGCTGCGGCGTAGCCGCTGATGACCAGCAGGGTCAGGTTGGTGATGTCCAGGTTGATCAACGGGGCGATCAGGATCCCGGCGATGGACGCCAGCGAGCAACCCATGGCCCAGCCGAGCTGGGAGAACCGGGCCGGAGCGGCCCCGGTGAGGGCGGCCAGCTCCCGGTCGTCGACCACGGCCCTGGTGGCCACCCCGGCCCGGGTGCGGTAGAAGAACAGCCGGAGGAGCCCGGCCGCCCCGGCCGCCACCACCACGATGATCAGCTGGTGCCAGGTGAGGACCACCCCGCCGATGGAGACCTGGTGGCCGTTGAAGAACTGCGGGATGCTACGGCTGGTCTGGGGATTCCAGATGGCGGTGGCCGCGGCGATTCCGAGCAGCAGCAGGGCGATCGTCACCGTGAGCTTGGCCTCGAGGTTGGCGTTCTCCAGGCGGCGGACCACCAGGCGCTCGATGAGGGCGCCGAGCAGTGGGGTGATGACCAGCACCACCAGAAGCAGCGCGGCCCAGGATGGCCATCCCCAGTGGGGGCCGAGCTCCCAGTACAGGAAGGCCCCGATCATCCCGATGGCGCCCTGGGCGAAGTTGAAGATCCCGGAGGTCGCGTAGGTGACCACCAGGCCCATGGCGGTCAGCGCGTATATGCATCCATAGGTGGCAATCCCCGCCACGGTGAGCGAAAGAAACTGAGACATCTTCGACTACCGGTTCCCCCCCGACAGTTCCCCCGACAGATTCGGTGGGCGTCAGGGTAGCCAAGGGGGATGGGGCCGAGGGGCCGCCGGATCCGATCCTGCACGGCCTGTCCCGCCAGATGAAACGCCCGGGCAGGAGGCCGCAAAACGGTCAACAGCCCCCGAAGCGAACCATCAGTTACAAACTGTCGGGGGCCTCCGGGGTGCCGGCCACCTGGGATCGACCCCGGGAGAAGACGCCCGGCACCCGATCGGCGATGCCGGCTGTGCCGCCCGATTTCCGCCAGGAGCGGGAGGTCTCCTGCTCCAGGTCCGGACCCCGGCCCACGACCTCGGACTCGATGCGCCGGTAGGAGGCGTGCAGGCGCCTGACCGCCGGGCCGTTGTTGGCGGCGATGGTGGCCGCCAGCTGCCGGGCCCGCCCCATGAGCTCACCGTGGGCCACGACCTCGGTGACCAGCCCGGCGTCGAGGGCCCGGGCGGCGTCGACGTAGTCCCCGGTGAAGCTCATCCGGCGGGCCATGGCGAAGCCCACCCGCTGGGGAAGCAGCACCGACAGGCCCCAGCCCGGGAGGATGCCCACCCGGGCGTGGGTGTCGGCGAAGGCGGCCCGCTCGGACGCGATCAGGAAGTCGCAGTTGAGGGCCAGCTCCAGTCCGCCGGTCACCGCCACCCCGTTGACGGCGCCGATCACCGGCTTGGGCAGCGGCGCCCACGGATGGCCGGCCGGCACGGCCCCGTCCTCGACGGAGCCCAGCAGCCCGTCGTTGGCGCTCAGCTCCTTCAGGTCCAGGCCGGCGCAGAAGGCCGGGTCGGCGCCGGTGAGGATCACCGCGGCGACCCCGTCATCGGCCCCGAGATCGGCCATGGCCCGCCGGAGGGCGGCGAGCAGCGCCCCGCTGATGGCATTACGGGCGGCCGGGCGGTTGAGGGTCACAACGGCGACCCCCTCCCGGGATTCGACAACTACCGGGTCTGCAGGCGCTGACTGGTTCACCGCGCCATCCTGGCAGGTCGCTCAGCGCAGGGACCGGTACCGGCGGCCACCGCCGGACAGCAGGGCGATCAGGGCGGCCGCCACGCCGATCTCCAGCAGCACCGTGGCCAGCCAGCCGGCGCGGACCACGTGGGAGCCCACGAACCCGCCCACGATGCTCCCGCACAGTCCGGAGCCGACAGTGGCGAGGAAACCGATGGGCTGGGACCCGGGTATGACCAGCCGCCCGAGGGCCCCGATGACCAGCCCCACCACCACGGTGCTGATCAGCGCCCACAGCGCCATCCCCAGCAGCGGCAGCACCACGAAAAGCACCACGAGCACGGCGAACACCGCGAGGATCACGGCCCGCAGGCTAGCCCCGGGCCGGCGACCGAGGCACAAGTAGGATGGCCTGATGCTCGACGACCTCGCCAGGGAACTGCTGAGCGGCCGGAACTTCGCCGCGTTCACCACCCTCCTGCCCGACGGCCAGCCGTCCACCCACATGATGTGGGTCGACGCCGACGACACTCACGTCATCATCAAC
>JAKAXN010000258.1 GCA_021816565.1 Actinomycetes bacterium | reverse complement strand
TACGACCAGCGGGTCACCGCTCCGGTCGGGTCCCTCGCGACCCATCGCCGACACCGCCTCCAGCTCCTCGGCGAGATCCCCGAGGGCGTCGGGGGAGGGGAGGGCGTCGGGCGGCGATGCGCTCCCGGCGCCGTCCAGCGCCGCCGCCGTGGTGTCCAGCCAGCGGCCGTCGGTTGTGATGCCGATCAGGCGCAGGTCGTAGCGTGCCGGGTCGACCGCCTCCGCCACGTGGCGGGCGGAGACGCACGACACGTCGTGCTCGGCCGAGCGACCCCCGTAGAGCACGACCAGCCTGACCCGGTCGGCAACCCCGGCCGGAGATGACGAACCCACCATGGAGGCCACGCTAGCCGGGCAGATGCCATGATCGAAGGCCATGCGCTGGTCCCTCGCCCATATCGCCCAGGCCACAGGAGGGTCCCTCACCGGGAGCGGGGACGCCGACGCTCCCTCGGTCGAGGGGATCTCCCACGACAGCCGCAACCTCCGTCCCGGCGAGCTCTTCGTGGCCATAAGGGCCGAGCGCGACGGCCACCACTTCGTCGCCGCGGCAGCCGCCGGCGGGGCGGCCGCGGTGCTGGTCGAGGATCCGCCGGAGGTGGAGCTCCCGGCGGTGGTGGTCGACGACACCGGCCGGGCCCTCCTGGATCTGGGCCGGGCCGCCCGCAGGCGCCTGGCCGTGCCGGTCGTCGGCATAACCGGGTCGGTGGGCAAGACCTCCACCAAGGACCTGGCCGCCGCCGCCCTGTCCGCCGGGCTGGAGACGGTGGCCAGCGCCCGCTCGTTCAACAACGAGCTGGGCGTGCCTCTGACCCTGGCCAACGCCGCGGAGACCTGCCAGGTGGCCGTGCTGGAGATGGGGGCCCGGGGACCGGGCCACATCGCCCTGCTGTGCGATGTGGCGCAGCCGGTGACAGGAGTGGTGACGGCGGTGGCGGCCGCCCACACCGAGATGTTCGGCGACCTGGACGGGATAGCGCGGGCCAAGGGCGAGCTGGTCGAGTCGCTGCCGCCGTCGGGCCTGGCCGTGCTCAACGGCGACGACGATCGGGTCCGGCGCATGGCCGGGCGGGGTCCGGCCCGGGCGCTGCTCTACTCCACCACGTCAGCTCCCGGCGCGGACGTGGTGGCCGAGGAGGTCACCCTCGACCCGGAGTTGCGCCCCCGCTTCGTGGCCCGCACTCCGTGGGGAGCCACTGAGGTGGTCCTGGAGGCCCGGGGGGTGCACCAGGTCGGCAACGCCCTGGCCGCACTGGCGGTGGCGGCCAACGAGGGGGTGGACCTGGCCGGCGCGGCCGACGCCCTGCGCTCGGCGGCACTGTCGCCGATGCGGATGGAGCTGCGCCGGGCCCGCTCCGGAGCGGCCGTGCTCGACGACTCCTACAACGCCAACCCCGCTTCCATGGCGGCGGCCCTGCGGGCTCTCCACGCCCTGCCCGCCCGACGGCGGGTGGCGGTGCTCGGTGTCATGGCCGAGTTGGGGGAGCGCCAGCGGGAGGAGCACCTGGCCGTCGCCGAGCTGGCCGGGCGCCTGGGCATCGAGGTGATCGCGGTGGGGACCCCCGACTACGGGATCGACCCGGTGGACGACCCGGGCGAGGTGGTGCGCCGGATCGGCCCGCTCGGTCCTCACGACGCGGTGCTTGTGAAAGCGAGCCGGGTGGCGGCCCTCGAGAGGATCGCCACCCGGCTCCTGGAAGACTGACCGTGCGGCCCGGAGGCCTGCGGTCAGGCGGCAGCTGGGGTCAGCTGCCCTTGTAGTCGCTGGCCGGGCGGGCCAGCGCCGTGGGGTTGAACGCCAGCGGGCTGCCCGAGGCGTACATGTTGGACTGCGTGCCCTGGATGCCGGGGTACTGGCCGAGCACGTAGTACAGGATGGCGGCGTGCTGCATCTCCACCGGCTGGATGGTCGCAGCCACCCCGATGGAGCTGGTCGCCGACAGGGCCGGGATGGCGGCCTGGTACGTCTGGGCTGCGATGTTCTCCACGAGCAGGGCCAGCTGGGCCAGCTCCGACACGTTGGTCACCTTGGCGAAGGCCGCGTTCACCGTGGGGGTGAGGGCCGGGTCGGTGGCGGTGACAGCCGGCTTGCCAGCGGCCGTGAGCGCCGAGTTCCACGCCTTGGCGTGATCGACGTGCTGGGCCATGGCCGTCTGGGCGAAGGTCACCACGGCCGGCGGGACGGTGCCCAGCTTGCCGGCGGTGGCCGCGGTGATCCCGGCCTTGTAGGCGTAGACGCCCAGGTTCTCCAGGCTGGCCGCGGTGGCGGCCACGGCCAGGTCGCCGGTCAGGCTGGCCGAACCGCCGGCCGCGTTGCCGCTGGAGGTGGACGACGAGGGCGCCACGGTGGTCGGCGCGGTGGTCTTGCTCGACGAGCCGCAGGCGGCGAGGAGGGCGCCGCTGGCGCCCACCCCGGCGGCGCCGAGGAGGAAGGTGCGCCGGCTGCTGGCCCGGCGGCCCACGCCGTCGCCGGCCTCCCGGAAGGAGGAGACCCACTCGGCCACAGCAGCCTTCAGGGCGGGCAGGCCCTGGTCGCGGTGCATCTCGTCGAGCTGGCGGGTCATGGCCTGAAGCTCGGAATCAGACAGGTGGTCGTTGGCGCTGCTCATCAGGAAACGGCTCCTTCACTGGCCGGGCTGGCGTCCTTGGTGGGGTAGAAAGCGTTGGGGAAGCCCACGCTCCCGGCGGCGGCCGGAAGCTTGGTCACCACGGTCGGGCTGAGGGCGATGAGGTTGGAGGCACCGGCCGCCAGCAGGGCCTTGACGGCGCTCAGGACGGCCACGTGCTGGGCCTCGACGCCCATGATGGAGGCGGTGATCTTCTTGGCGTTGCTGTCGCTCAGCATGGAGCAGTTGGCGACGTAGGTCTCGGCCGCCACGTTCTCGAGCGTCATGGCCAGGTCGACCACCATCGCCGCACCCTGCGCCGGGGTGGCCTTGGTGATGGACGACACCGCGGCGTTGACCGTCGGGACGTACTTGGGGTCCGGGCTGTTCTGGGCCTTGCCGCCGAGGGCGGTGACGGCGGAGTTGAACGCCTGGGCGTGCTGGGCGTGCTGGCCCATCGTGGTGGTGGCGAACGCCTTGATCACGCCGTTGGCGGACGAGCCGCCGATGTAGGGCAGGGTCAGAGCCGTCTTGTAGGTGTTGACCGCCAGGTTCTCGATCGACGCCGCGGTCTGGAGGATCTGGATGTCCATCGACGATGCGGCGAACGCCGGGGTGGCGGCGATCGAGAGCAGGGCTGCGCCGAAGGCGGTGGCGGCCAGCGCCCCACCGGCGACCAGCCCCTTGCGGATGCCGGCCTCCGTGGCGGCGGCGCTCAGCGCCGACTCCTCGGGGTCGAACCCACCATGGGCCCGGGCCTCCTGGCCGAGCTCCACGATCTCTTCCAGCGACTCCTTCGTCGCGCGCATGGCGTCGACGTGGAGGTCCTGAGACTGCTCGACGAGATCGCCGAGAGCCTGGTCGTCTAGGGGCATTCTCTTTCTGGCTCCTTGTTGTCGGGGATGGTGCGGGAAGGCATGCGGGGCGGTCAGCTGACCACCAACGTCCCGTGCATGAACTGATGGATCAGGCAGATGTACGGGTACGTCCCGGGGGTGGTCGGCGCCTTGAAGGTGGCGCTCGACCCGGGCTGGATGTCACCGGTGTTGAAGGCGCCGTTGTGCGGGTTGGTGGCCGTCAACGTGTGGGTCGCGCTGTCCTCGTTCTTCACCGTCACGGTGGTGCCCGGGGCGACAGTGAGCGTGGCCGGGCTGTAGGCGAAGTTCTTGATCACCACGACGGCAGCGGCGCTGCCACCGGAACCGCTGGCGCCGGTCGCTGATGACGCGGACGGGGCGGACTTGTGGGTGCTGCTGCCACAACCGGCGACCAGGAGGGCGGCGAAGATCACAGCGGCGAGTGGGGAGAAGAAGCGGATGTAGCGGCGCACTGATTTCCTCCGGGGGTGGGCGGGTCGGGGGCGGGGGGGACGCATCTGACCTGGAGTACGGACCCCCGGGTCCGGCTGGATGACGGCAATGTGGCGGGAATTGCCCGTTCATCCGGACGGCCGGCCCGCTTCGGACACATGACGACGCCCGCACCCCTACGACGGAGTGGCCAATGACCTTCCTGCATTCCAGGCTCCTTCCGCTCAGCCGCCGCCGGGTCCGCTTCCTGCTCGGCGTGCTGTGGCTCGTCGACGCCGGCCTCCAGGCCCAGCCGCAGCTGTTCACCCCGGGCTGGTGGAGGGACGACCTGGCCCAGTCGGTCATGGGCCAGCCCGCGCCCGTGGCCCACTCGATCCTCTGGGCAACCGGTCTGGTCGCCGCTCACCCGGCTCTCTGGAACAGCATGTTCGTGGCGGTGCAGGCGCTCATCGGAGCGGCTCTGGTGGCCGGCCGGTTCGAGCGGCTGGCCATCGTCGCCTCTGTACCGTGGGCGTTCGGCATCTGGTGGATCGGCGAGGGGTTCGGGGCCCTGCCCACCGGCATGGCCATGGCGGCCACCGGGGCTCCGGGGGCGGTGACCCTCTACCCGCTGGTCGGCCTGCTGGCCTGGCCGAGGACCGGACCGGGCGCCCGGCCGGACCGGATCGCCTCCCGGGCCGGCCTGGCGGCCTGGGTGGTGCTGTGGGCCGGGCAGGCCCTTCTCCAGCTGCCGTGGGCCTTCCCGGTGGGGCGGGTCATGCGGGCCAACGTGTCGGAGTACTCCCAGGACCACCCGGCCTGGCTGGCCGCGGTGGCGCGGGCGGTGGGACGCGTCAGCGATCACCACGCCGTCCTCCTGAGCGCCGCTCTGGCCGCCCTCGGGCTGGCGGTTGGCATCGGCGTGATGATCCGCCGCAGCCGGCCGGCCGCCCTCGCCGTCGGCATGGTGGCCGCGGTGGCCTACGCCTTCGTGTTCCAGGGGCTCAACGGCCTGCTCAGCGGGGGGGCGACCGACCCCGGTCCGGCCCCGCTACTGGTGTTGCTGGCCCTGGCCCTGTGGCCGCAGCCGCTACCGGAGCCGGAGCCGCAGCCGCTACCGGCGCTGCAGGTCGCGCAGCTGGCGGTACCCGATCAGGTGCACGCCGGGGCGGGAGAGCAGCACCTGGAGCGAGTCGGAGGTCATTGACAGGTCGTGGTCGGCCACCCGGGCGGCCCAGTCGGGCACCACGGCCCGCAGCTCGGCCGAGTCCATGGCCGGCCGGAGGACGATCTCGGTGACCCCGGGGCGGATCTCCGACAGAAGCTGGTCCAGGGCCGGCCGGGTGCTGCGCCCGCCGGTCACCCGGACGAGGAAGTCCGGTGAGATGACCCGTTCCTGAGCGGCGAGCGACCGGAACGGAAAGCCGAGCCGGGCCTCGTCGGTCGAGTCGGGTAGCCGCAGCGGGAGTCCGAAGTCGACGGCCATCTCCAGGGCCACGTCGAAGAACTCCGGCCTCGACTCGAGAGCGCCGAGGTGGCAGCTGAGGTGACTGACGTCGAAGCCCCAGTAGATGGCCCGCTCGATCTGCGCCCGGCATTCCCGGCGCACCTCGTCGGTGTCGGCGTGGTCCCACAGGTCCTCCACCGTGCGGGGGAAGCCGCCGTCGCCGTCGAGCAGGGACGGGCAGTAGGTGATGGGACCCCACCGGATGAGGTCGTGCTCCGAGTTGAGGGTCAGGTGGACCCCGACGTCCTCGCCGCGGTAGCGCGCCGCCGCCTCCCGGGCCCACGGTCCGGGGACGAGCAGGCCGCCGGCGCGGCCCATACCCTCCCGGATGGCGCTGTACACCCCGGCGTTGGTGGCGTGGCAGACCCCGAGGCCGTCACAGGTGATTATGACCAGGCAGGCCCGCGGGGGGTAGCCCAGAGCCTCGACCAGGGAGGTCAATCAGCGCTCGATCAGGGTCCCGGTGCCCAGTCCGCCGCCGCAGCACATGCTCACCAGCGCCCGCCGGCCACCGCTGCGCTCCAACTCGTGCAGGGCCTTGGTCAATAGCACCACCCCGGTCCCGCCGAGGGGGTGTCCGAGGGCGATGGCCCCGCCGTTGGGGTTGACGGCGTCGGGATCGGAGCCGACCTCCTTCTCCCAGGCCAGCACCACGGAGGCGAACGCCTCGTTGATCTCGAACACGTCGATGTCGCCGATGCCGAGCCCCCGGCGCTGGAGCAGCAGGTTCGTGGCATCGATGGGCCCGGTCAGCATCAGCACCGGGTCCACGCCCACCAGGCACTGCGCGGTGATGCGGGCCTTCGGGGTGAGGCCCAGGGCCGAAGCCTTCTCCGGGGTCATGATCAGTACGGCCGCCGCCCCGTCGGAGATCTGCGACGAGGTGCCGGCGGTGTGGACCCCGTCGGGGCGGGCCACCGGCTTGAGGCCGGCCAGGCCCTCCGCGGTGGTGTCGCGCAGCCCCTCGTCGCGGGTGATCTCACGGGTCTCGCCCGTGGGCTTGCCCTCCTCGTCGAGGATCGGTGCGCTGACCGGCACGATCTGGGTGTCGAAGCGACCCTCGGCCCAGGCCCGGGCGGCCTTCTGCTGCGAGGCCAGCCCGAAGGCGTCGGTGTCCTGACGGGTGATGCCCCACTTCTCGGCGATCCGCTCCGC
>JAKAXN010000257.1 GCA_021816565.1 Actinomycetes bacterium | reverse complement strand
GCTCCGCCAGGCCCTCCTGGGCCGCCCGGCCGACGAGGATGCCGCCACCGCCCTGCGCCGGGTACTCGAGCAGGACCTGGCCGACCGGGTCCAGGACAGCAGCCGGGCCCTGCGCCGCCAGCGCCTCATCCGGCGCGAACCGCACCTGATGGCCGCCACCGCGGCGGCCTTCGACGAGATCGAGCGGGCCCTGGTGGCCGCGGTGGCCGAGCGGCTGGGCGTGGACCCCGAGTCCGACCTCCTGCCCGGGGTGCTGGTGTCAGCCGCCGGCGGGGCCTGCCGGGTGGCCCAGCAGCACTGGGTCGACGGCGGCGGACGGCGGGCGTTCCCCGATCTGGTGGGCGAGGCGTTCGCCCGCATGGCCGAGGGCCTGAGCCCGGCGGCCGACCCGGGCCGGGCTCGCGCCGGCCGCACCGACGAGACCGACAACCAGGAAGGGAGTGGCCGGTGAGCGCCACCGAGGAAGCCATCGGATCCGGAGCCGGCTCGCCACCGGTGGAGGTACCGGCCTACACCCACCGGCAGATCCTGCTGATCATGTCCGGCCTGGCCATGGGCCTGCTGCTGGCCTCGCTGGACCAGACCATCGTGTCCACCGCCCTCACCACCATCAGCGAGGACTTCCACCGGGTGGACCTCTACAGCTGGGTGGTGACGGCCTACCTGCTGACCTCCACGGCCAGCACCCCGCTGTACGGCAAGATCAGCGACCAGTTCGGGCGCAAGCGGATCTTCCAGCTCTCCATCATCATCTTCCTGGCCGGCAGCGCCCTGTCCGGGCTGTCGCAGAGCATGTACCAGCTGATCGCCTTCCGGGCCCTCCAGGGGCTCGGGGCGGGGGGCCTCATGACCCTCGCCTTCGCCATCATCGGCGACGTCATCTCCCCCCGGGAGCGGGGCCGCTACCAGGGCTACTTCGGGGCGGTGTTCGGGGTGTCCAGCGTCATCGGGCCGCTGATCGGCGGCTTCTTGGTGGACCAGGCGTCATGGCGGTGGGTGTTCTACGTCAACCTGCCCATCGGCGCGGTGGGTCTGGTCGTGATCAACCGGGTCCTCAAGCTGGACCACCGGGCCCGGCGCTCGAAGGTCGACGTCATCGGTTCGGTCCTGATCGTCTCGGGGGTGTCGCTGCTGCTGGTGGCCGTCCAGGTCGCCGGGACGGCGGCTCGGCTCACCACCAGCACCTGGGCCTACGGGATCCCCGGCCTGCTGATGCTCGCCGCCTTCGTGTGGTGGGAGCGGCGGGCGGCCGAGCCGATCATCCCGCTGCACCTGTTCCGACTCCCGGTCTTCGCCGTGGCCAACACGTTGGGCTTCATCACCGGCACCGTCATGTTCGGCGCCCTCATCTTCCTCCCGCTGTACCTGCAGTCGGTGCGGGGGGTGAGCCCGACCATCTCGGGCCTGCGGATGCTGCCGATGCTGGCCGGGGTGCTGCTCACCTCGATCACCTCCGGGCGTCTGGTGTCGCGCCTCGGCCGCTACAAGGCGTTCGTGGTCGCCGGCACCGCGGTGCTGGCCGGCGGGCTGGCCATCATGACGACCATCACGGTGGGTACCGGAGCGTGGCCGCTGGCCGGGATGCTGTTCGTGGTCGGCCTGGGGCTGGGCCTGTTCATGCAGATCCTGGTGCTGTCGGTGCAGAACTCGGTGCCGGTGGAGCACATGGGGGTGGGCACGGCGTCGGTGACGTTCTTCCGCACCCTGGGCGGGGCGGTCGGCTCGGCCGTGCTGGGCGCCATCCTCATCCTCCAGGAGAAGAACAGCCTGCCCCGCTACCAGCAGATGTACGGCGCCCGCTCGCCGGTGGCGGCGGCCCACGCCTTCACCTACGGGATGGACCGGGCGTTCCTCTACGCCCTGCCGGTGGCCGTCCTGGCCTTCCTCCTGTCATTCCTGATGCCGGAGGTTCGCCTGCGATCGAGCGTGGGGGCCGGCCCGGCCGAGGCGCCGGCGGAGCCCACCTTCGGCTGACGCCGGTCGGGCCCGGGGGGCGGGTCTACGCCGGGGGGCGGGTCTGGGCCGGGGGGCGGGTCTGGGCCGGGGGGGCGCCCAGGGCCCCCACCACCGCGCCGGCCAGCCGGTCGACGGCCCGGCCGGCGGCGTCCTCGGTGGGCGCCTCCACCATCACCCGGATGAGCTTCTCGGTCCCGCTGGGCCGCAGGAGGACCCGGCCCTCCTCCCCGAGCTCGGCCTCCACGGCGCGCACCTCGTCCCACACCGGGGCGGCGGCGTCGAGGCCGGTGTGGTCGGCGACGCGTACGTTGCGCAGCACCTGGGGCAGCCGCTCCATGGCCCCGTCGGCCATCTCCGACAGCCGGCCGCCCCGGCGGGCCAGCAGGTCCAGCAGCAGCAGCCCGGTGAGCACGCCATCTCCGGTGGTGGCCAGGTCCCGGAAGATGATGTGGCCGGACTGCTCGCCCCCGAGGGACCAGTCATCGGCCTCCAGGGCCTCCAGGACGTAGCGGTCGCCCACCGCGGTGGTGGCCACCTTGATACCGGCGGCGGCCATGGCCCGGTGGAAACCGAGGTTGGTCATCACCGTCACCGCCACGCCGTCACCGCGCAGGCGGCCCCGGTCGTGCAGGTCGGTGGCGAACAGGGCGATGAGGCGGTCCCCGTCCACGATCCGCCCCCGGTCGTCCACCGCGATCACCCGGTCGGCGTCACCGTCGAAGGCCAGCCCGGCGGCCGCCCGGTGGGCCAGGACCGACGCGGCCAGGGCGGTCGGGTCGGTGGAGCCGCACCCGTCGTTGATGTTGGTCCCGTCGGGGCGGTCCGACAGCACCTCCACCACCTCCGCACCGGCGGCGCCGAGCACCGCCGCCGCGGTGGTCACCGACGCCCCGTTGCCGCAGTCGAGGGCCACCCTGACGCGGCCCAGGTCCCGCCCCTCCAGGGACGCGACCAGGCGCCGGCGGTAGCGCTCGGCGGCGCCGGCGTCGGACCCCAGGCGGCCCAGCCGGCGACCGTCGGGGGCGGCGCCATCCCCGCCGCCGGGGCCCGACCGGAGGGCCGCCTCGAGAGCCGCCTCGACGGTGGCCTCCTCGTCGTCGCCCAGCTTGCGTCCGCCGGCCGCCAGGAGCTTGATGCCGTTGTCGGCGAAAGGGTTGTGCGAGGCCGAGATGACCGCCGCCGGGGCCTGCAGCTCGGCCGCGGTGGCCGCCACGCCCGGGGTGGGCAGCACGCCCAGGTCGACCACGTCGATCCCCTCGGCGGCGGCTCCGGCGGAGAACGCGGCCTGCAGCAGCGGGCCGGACCACCGGGTGTCGCGGCCCACCACCAGCGGCCGGCCGGGCACGCCCAGGACCCGGGCCGCAGCCCGGCCCAGGGCCAGCACCAGCTCGGGCGTCAGCTCCCTACCAGCGACGCCGCGGACCCCGTCGGTCCCGAAGCGGAGCGACACCGGCGCCCGATGCGACCAGGCGCTCTAGCGCTTCGAGTACTGGGGCGCCTTGCGGGCCTTCTTGAGGCCGTACTTCTTGGATTCCTTCTCGCGGGCGTCGCGGGTGAGGAAGCCGGCCCGCTTCAGCGGGATCCGCAGCTCGGGCTCCAACTCGGCCAGGGCCCGGGCGATGCCCAGCCGGAGGGCGCCGGCCTGGCCCGACACGCCACCGCCGTCGAGGGTGGTGTCCACGTCGTAGCTCTCGGCCTTCTCCACCAGGCGCATCGGCTCGGTGATGATCATGCGGTGCGTCGCCGACGGGAAGTACTCGTCGATGGGGCGCTTGTTGACGGTGACGACCCCGGTACCGGGCCGGAGGCGGACCCGGGCGACAGCGGCCTTCCGGCGGCCGGTGGACTGGACGAGCGGCTTGGTCACAGCTGAATGATCCTTGGGTTACGAGGCCCGGCGGGCGCGGGGGTCGACGGGCAGGGGCTTCGGGGACTGCGCCGCGTGGGGATGGGTGGGACCGGCGTACACCTTGAGCTTGCGGAGCATGGCCCGACCCAGAGGGCCCTTCGGGAGCATGCCCTTGACGGCCCGGCGGAAGGTGTCCTCGGGGTCGTTGGCCAGCAGCTCGGCGTAGGAGCGGGAGCTGAGGCCGCCGGGGTAGCCGGAGTGGCGGTAGTACATCTTCTTCTCCGCCTTGCCGGACGTCATGCGCAGCTTGGCCGCGTTGACCACGATCACGTGGTCGCCGGTGTCGACGTGGGGGGCGAAGATGGGCTTGTGCTTGCCCCGCAGCACCTGGGCCACCTCGGTGGCCAGGCGGCCGAGCACGGCACCGTCCGCGTCGACCTCGTACCAGACACGCTGGATGTCGGCAGGTTTCGGCGTGAAAGTGCGCACTGTCCTCTTACTTTCGTGAACGTCAGGGAAAAAAGGGGGCGCCGGACGCGGCTGAGCGCCCGTGGACCGGTGGACCAGCATAGAGGGTCCGGCCGCCGGGCGGCAATCGGGGCCCGCGGGGCACACCCCCGCCGGTACCGCCCGAAGGTGGCCGCGGGTTGGCCTAGAGCGGACGGCGGTGCTTATTGTTGGGCCCAGTTATGCACCAACTGACCCGACTGCTGGCCACCAACTTCGGCTCACCGCACGGCGTGACCACCCAGGATCACTGGAACCGGTTGCTGTGGCACATCAGCTACTACTTCGCCGTCCCGATCGGCCTCCTCGTGATCGGACTGATCGCCTGGGCGATCGTCCGCTACCGGGAGCGACCCGGCCACGAGCGGGCCCCCGCCCAGTTCCAGTACCACATCCCGATCGAGGCCGCCTACACCATCATCCCCCTGGTCGTGGTGGCGGTCATCTTCGGCTTCATGTTCAACGCCGAGAACAAGCAGGGCGCGGTGTCGCCCACCCCGGCGGTGAAGATCACCGTGGACGGCTTCCAGTGGGGCTGGCGCTTCGTCTACCCCAACGGCCACGTCCAGGTGGGTACCGGCAACTACAACAACATCAACGACAACAACGGCCTGCCGGTGCTGGTCATGCCCTCCAACGAGACGGTGCAGCTGACGGTGGTGTCGCTCGACGTGGTGCACACGTTCTACGTGCCGGACTTCCTGTTCAACCGGGACCTCATCCCGGGCGTGCACAACGTGTTCGACTTCAACGTCACCAAGCCGGGGCTCTACCCGGGGCAGTGCAATAACATCTGCGGTCAGTACCACGCATACATGAGGTTCCTCGTGGACGTGATGTCTCCCGCCCAGTACAACAGCTGGTACAGCCATCAACCCCCCTGCTCAGTTACCACCGCCGGTGTTCAAGGGACCCAGCCGGGCCGCTGCACCACCGAGAACGTAGGACCCCTCAACTCATGACTCTTCTCGAGGATCGTCAGCCGCAGCCCCATGGTGGCGCCGAGGTACCGCTCATGGACGTGGTGCCCGGTCCCCGCCCGCGGGGCCTGGTCAAGTTCATCACCAGCACCGACCACAAGCAGATCGGTCTCAACTACATCGTCACCGCCCTGATCGCCTTCGTGGTCGCCGGCGGCATGGCCGAGGTGATCCGGACGCAGCTGATCGTCCCGGACAACCACTTCGTGACCCCGAACGTCTACAACCAGATGTTCACCATGCACGGGACGATCATGCTGTTCGTCTTCGTGGGTCCGTTCGGCTTCGCCGGTCTGGGCAACTACCTGATACCGCTCATGATCGGGGCGCCCGACATGGCGTTCCCCCGCTTCAACAATCTCTCCTACTGGCTGTACCTGGGCGGCTTCGTGCTGCTGCTGGCCGGCTTCTTGACCAACAACGGCGCCGCCGAGTTCGGCTGGTTCGGATACGCCCCGCTGACCGAGGCCATCCGCTCCCCAGGGCCGGGGGCGGACCTGTGGCTGGTCGGCGTCGGCCTCACCGGCTTCTCCGGCATCTTCAGCGCCGTCAACATCATCACCACCATCTTCACCCTGCGGGCTCCCGGCATGGTGATGTTCCGGATGCCCATCTTCGTGTGGAACATCCTGGTCACGATGTTCCTGGTGCTGCTGGCCTTCCCGGTGCTCACCTCGGCCTTCGCCCTGCTGTGGATCGACCGGCACCTGGGCGGGCAGTTCTTCGACGTGGCCCGGGGCGGTCAGCCCATCCTGTGGCAGAACATGTTCTGGTTCTTCGGCCACCCCGAGGTGTACATCATCGCCCTGCCGTACTTCGGCGTGGTCACCGAGGTGATCGCCACCATGTGCCGCAAGCCGGTGTTCGGCTACAAGGGCATGATCGGCGCCACGCTCTCCATCGGCGCCCTGTCGATGGGCGTGTGGGCCCACCACATGTACACCACCGGCGCGGTGCTGCTGCCGTTCTTCGCAGCCATGTCGCTGCTGATCGCCGTGCCCACCGGGATCAAGTTCTTCAACTGGATCGGGACCATGTGGCGGGGCACCATCGTGCTCAACACGGCGATGCTGTTCTGTATCGGCTTCCTGCTGCAGTTCCTCTTCGGTGGCATCACCGGCGTGATCCTGGCCCAGCCGGTGCTGGACTTCCAGCTCCACAACACCTACTTCGTGGTGGCCCACTTCCACTACGTGATCATGGGCCTGGTCATGGGCGCCTTCGCCGGTATCTACTACTGGTACCCGAAGATGACCGGCCGGAAGATGA
>JAKAXN010000001.1 GCA_021816565.1 Actinomycetes bacterium | reverse complement strand
CACCGAACCGGCTGAGCTGCCCCGGCACGGGTGGGTTTGCCGACGCTCCTGTTCTCCGGCCGCCCGAAGCGGCTCCGCCCTCGTGACCGCGGAGACGCACGGGCGCTCCCCATCAAACGCCGAAAGTGGTCTCGTTGGCCATAACTCTGTCCATAATCTGGCGCCGGTTACGGACAGTGTCGAGGCTGCCGACCGCTACCCTCGCCGACCGCGCAGCAATGAGCGGCCCAGAACCGTCCTTCGATACAGCACCTCATGCCCGTGTCGCGCTGTTGAGACGAGCCCGGCGTTGCGCAGAGCGACGAGGTGTCCAGAGGCCCCCGCGGGGCTGAGCCCGATGTGGACGGCCACCGCTGTCGTTGACAGCGGATGATCGAGGCTTGTCAAGACGGCCGCCCGGGTGCGTCCGATGAGCTTCGCCAGGGCGTCAGGTGGTGTTGGGGGCGATCTCCACAGCTCTGCGATACCGCGAGCCGGGTAGGCGATCGTCGGCTGCCAGGGTTCGGCGACCACGGCTGTGACCACCGGCCAGAGGTAGGCACTGGGCATGAGCACCAGGCCCCGCTCGCCGACCTCAACGGTGGCTTCTCCGCCGTCATCGACGACGAGGCCGTCCGCGGTCCAGCGGATTCTGGGATCCAACTCGTCGAGGACGCGACGAAGCCCCTGACGGGCCAGCAGCCGGGTTCGGTCCTGGATGTCGCGATCGAGCAGGGCGCGGATGCGAACCCAGAACGGGGCCACCACCTCCCGCCACGTCTCGCCGAGCCGGGTGGCAAGAAAGTCGCGCGCCGCGCCCGGGTCGGCGAGGTAGGTGTCGATCAGCTTCTGGTGCCGCGGGTCGGTGACCGTCTGCCGGCACAGATGCAGCTCGCGCGCTACCTGATCGGCCGGGGTAGCCCGGATCTCCGCCAGCTGGTCTCTCACCCGCGGCGCCGACGTGGTGGGGGGTGGGGAGAGGAAATCGGGAACGAACCCGCGCAACGGCTGTACCGCTATGAGGGGGTCGAGGTCGAGCCGCGAGACGCGTTCTCCGGTGAGACGATGCCAGTTCTGATGGTACGGGCGAGTCCTTTCGTCTACGAAAGTGCGCACCGCTCCGGCGGTCTCGAACAGGGGAGACCACGCGAAGCGCACCCTCATCAGCTCGTCAATTCCTCGCATGACCAGCAGACTCACCGGGCCAAGATACGCCCAGGAGCGAATCACTTTCGCGGCGGTGGGTGCGGGACGCACCGTGGAGTTGTGACGCCCAATCCAAGCGGGCGCGTCGGCTACCGCCAGGCGCTGCAATCCGGAGAGTTCAAGGCCCTGTGGGCCGGACAGCTGGTTTCGGTGGCCGGCAACTCGGTGGCAGCCGTTGCCCTGACCGTGCTCGTCTACCGGCGGACGTCCTCGGCGCTGCTCGCATCGCTGACGTTCTCCCTGGCCTTCCTCCCCTACCTGCTGGGAGGAGCGGTCCTGTCAGGCGTAGTCGACCGTGTCCGGCCCCGACGCCTGGTAACCAGCTGCGATGCCGCCTCGGCGATCGTCGCCGCCACCATGGCCTGGCCGCAGATGCCGGTCCCCGCCCTCCTGGGCCTCCTGTTCCTGATCGGGTCGCTGTCCTCCCTGGCGAGCGGCTCACGAACCGCGCTCGTTCGATCGACCGTCTCATACGACGCCTACGTTCCGGCCCGCTCACTCATGCGCATCGCCGCCCAGGTCGCCCAGATCGGCGGAAACGCCGGCGCCGGCGCGCTCCTGTTCTTCCTCGCCCCCACGGGCGCCTTATTGGTCAACGCCGCGTGCTTCGCCTTCTCGTCATCGTTGGTGCGAGCCGTCGTCCACGACCACGACCACCTTGGCGACACCGCCGGACAGCCGACACAGGGTTCGTGGCGCGGGGCCAAAGAAGTGCTCGGCAACAGCCAGCTGCGCCGCTTGCTCATACTCGGCTGGCTGGCGCCCATGTTCTCCGTAGCCCCCGAAGCCGTCGCCGCCCCATACGTCGCCGCCCACCACGACCCGTCCAGCATGGTGGGCTGGTGGCTCACCGCCCTGCCGGTCGGGGTCATCGCCGGAGACATCCTCGCCGTCCGGCTGCTGAGACCCGAGCTCCAGCGCCGCTGGGTGGCCCCAGCCGTTCTCACCAGCTTCGTCCCCTACCTCGCCTTTTCCAGCTCGCCGGCCGTCTCCGTCGCCCTACCGCTGCTGACCGCCGCCGGACTCTGCAGCTTCTACGGCGTCGGCCTGGACGCCCGGGTGCGCGACGCCGCCCCGCTGCACCTCTTCACCCGCACCATGACCCTGAACTCCGCAGGGCTCATGGCGCTCCAAGGGATCGGCTTCACCCTGGCCGGGGCAACCGCACAAGCCCTCGGAGCCGCCCCGACCATCGCCATCGCCGGCGCCGGCGGAATCGCGACAACCATCGCCATCCTCCACGCCGACTTCCCCGCTCTGATGACCGGTCACAGACGCCGCGCCACACCGTGATCAACGGCGACCGCGTAACAGTCGCCATTCCCCACCCGCCACCCCCAGAGCCTCGAGTCAGCAATCGGTGGAGCCTTCTGGGTCCGGCGACCTCCACGAAACCCAAGCGCTCGTAGAGCCGTCGAGCAGGGTTCGCAGGCGCCACCGCCGAGTGAAGTTCGGTTATCCCCAGGGCGTCAAGACTCCGGACCGAGTTCTCGATCAACCAGCCCCCCAGCCCTTGGCCCTGACAGTCGGGCGCTGTCACCGCGAAGGCGAGTGGCGGTGTCCGATGGTGGGCATCGTCGAGCCGGGACGAACGGTACGGACACCTACGGTCGATGACCGAAGCTGACTACGGCTACGAGCTGGTCATCGCCGGTGTCCAGATGCCGGCGAGGCCCTATCCCGAACCATCCCGGGCGAGGTCCGGCATGGGGAAACACACCAGCCGGCCGGTCGCCTCACCTGGACTCGCCGCTGCGCAGCAAGCGGTCGCATGGAAGCGCCGATCCCGACCACGGGTGCCGCGCCGGTGGCTGGCCGTGACCGGCTGCGCCGCTCTTGTGGGCGGCTACAGGGTGCCGTGGAGAATGGTCTCCAGACGCTGAGCTACCTCCCGGTAGCGGCGGACAGGAATGAGATGTACGCCGGCAAAGGCGTCGGAGTCCCGGATCCGCGAGACCATCTCACACGCGTGTTCAACCCCAGCGGAGGGATCGTCGGTGAGCCTGTCCAGTAGCCACTCCGGGATGGCGAGTTGGGGGATGTCGGCGCTGAGCTTGCGGCCCATCCCGGCGCTGGCCACCACCATGACCCCGGCGTAGACCGGTCCCAGATCATCCGCTCGTAGACGACGTCGGGTGCGCCGGGATCCGGGGTTTCGTTCACCATCAGACGCTGTCAGTGTATGAACACGCCAGCAACCCAAATATCCGCCATGGCGTAGTTCGGACGGCCTCGACCCGGTTGGAGCCGGGGCATAACTGGCGCGCCGAAGATCGCCACCCGAGGGGGATTCTCCCGAGCCTGATCGACGGGTAAGTCGCTTCGCCCGGCCACGATCTCGCACTAGAACGATCTGCCCGGAATGTCTGCATCGAATTTCAGGCTTTCAAGGCGCCGGCGGGGAGAGGGATGGCACTCGGGGGCGCCAGGGTCAGGGTCGGTTGGCTGATCCGAGCATCCCGGCCGATACGACGGCCTGGCTGAGCGGTCGGGTCAGCGCCCGGAGTTCTCCGCAGCGGTCTTCGCCCAGGACGGCGTAGGGGTGCACGGCCAGGGTGTCGGTCATGTGTTCCACGTGCTGGCGGTGGGCTGCGCCGGCGGGGGACAATGCCAGGGTCGCGTCCTGGGCCAGCCATCCCCGGGATCGGACAGACTCGACCGCCTCCTCCCATTCTTCATCGGGCCAGGCCCGCGTGGCGCGCAGGACAGCAGCGGGGACCTCGCCGGTGGCGGCATGGATTACCAGAGCCTCAGCTCCGCTGAGACCGGCGGTGCAAAGAGCCGCGACATGACCGTCGCCCCGGTACTCGCGCAGCATGCTCTGGGCGTGCCAGAGGACGAGGTGGTCCTCGTCGGGCCATGGCAGGCTGGCATGACCGGCGAAGAGGGGACGTCCTTGGGGCCGTTCAGCTGCCGCCTCGGCGGCGATCCGGGCCAGCTGCGCCGCCCGGGCCAGGTTCTGCGACCCGACGGCGTCGCCGAGCACGCGCCGCAAAGCGGCGTCAGCCGCTTCGAGGCGGCCCCGCAGGACCGCTTCGGTGCTGGTGGTCGACCAGACGCCGGCCATGGCAGTGCGCACCAAGCCCGGGTAGAAGTTGAAGAAGGTGGCGATGACCACTTCTGCTTCGACCGGCCCCATCGGCGCCGAGCGGGAGGCGAAATAGCCGGACCGGTCGGCCAAGCCGAGGTCGGCGTAGCGCTGAGCCGCCTCGGGAGCGAAGTAGATCATCCCGTGGAGCGGCTCGACGGTCCTCCAGGTCTTTCTGGCCACGACCGGCTCCAGGGAAACACTCATGCACCGAACGATACGCCCGCAGCCGCCGGGCACGCCCGGGCCGCCACCGGGCCGTCAGACCACAGAACGTCAGCGCCACAACGCCAGCCCCGCCGCAATCCCGGCGAGAGCGCAACGGCACGGACGGGCGCGCCCCACCCGCCCTCCTTGGAGGGCACCTGGGCCGGACGCGGCGGCGAGGGGATCCAGGCGACCGGCGCTCCTTTTCCCCTCACCTTGATCTACCAGTCAGCGGGGACGGGACCAGTGGCCCTTGGGCCGCCGCCCGGTTGGGACGCAGGCTCGTGGGCCACTGGGCATGGAGCGGGAAGCCAAGCTCAAATGAGTCCTTTGCACCACCAGCCAGAAACTGCTGCGGATGCCCGAATCGGGCCAACTATGCCCGCTCGGCGAACAACCTATCGAGGGTGGCTCACCGCGGCTGAGGGTGTGGGGTTGGTCCTGGTTGCGGGCTACAGCGGCACGCCAGGCTGGCAGGCGCTCCGAGTGTTCGTGGTGCTCCTGCTGTTCGTCGGGGTGTTCGTTCTTCAGCAAGCCGGTCGAGCCCGGCTCAACGGGATCACATCGGTGACGGTGGGGATCGTGGGCGTGGTCACCGGTATCGCTATCGGTTTCATGCACCTGGTGAAGGCAGGTCCGTTGGTTCCCACCGTTGCCGGGCTGGTCGTGCTGGTCAGCGGCGCGGCGTTGCTCATCGCTGGGGGCGCCGGGTTGATCCGCCTCCTGACCGGATGGTGGCGGCTCCTCGCCATCCCAGCCGTGTACATACTCATGGAGTTCGCCATCTTCCCGTTCACCGCCGGGGTGTACGCCGCCAACGTACCGGCGGGTCACCTCGGCCGCGCGGACCCGGCCAGCTACGGCCTCGCCTACAGGACCGTCTCGTTCGAGACGCCCGACGGCGTGCGGCTCGCCGGATGGTACGTGCCGTCCCACAACGGAGCCGCTGTGATCGTTGTACCAGGTTCGGGGTCCACACGGGCCGCGACGCTCGCCCAAGGTGGCGTGTTGGCCCGTCACGGGTATGGAGTCCTCTTCATCGATAACCGGGGTCATGGCACCAGCGGCGGCACGGCTATGGACTTCGGCTGGTGGGGCGAGCGAGATCTCTCCGGCGCGGTCAGCTATCTCGAGAGCCAGCCTGACGTGGCCGGCGGCAGGATCGCCATCCTGGGCGAGTCCATGGGAGGCGAAGAGGCAATAGGTGCCATCGGCTCAGACACCCGCGTCCGGGCTGTCGTCGCCGAAGGAGCGACCGGACGCACCTTCGCCGACACGGCCCGACTCGGTAGCGGTCCGTCCAGTGCGATCAGCCGGTTCCAGTCCTGGATCACCTACACGACGGCGGGAACCCTCAGCCGAGCACCGCAACCGCCGCCGATCCGTACCTCCCTGCGCCAAGCGTATCCCCGACAAGTACTGATCGTCGCCGGTCGAGACGAGCTCGCCGCCGGCCGTTACTTGAAGTCCGGATCACCTGCCAATGTCCAACTCGTGGAGATGAAAGACGCCGCTCACACCGCTGGCCTTCGAACCCACCCAGCCGAATGGGAGAACACAGTCATTCAGTTCCTGGCGACCAATGTCTAGACCTAGACGTACATCGAGACCGGCTGGCACTGGTGCCTCCTACCACTGCTCACAGACCCGGAGAGGCCCCGACCCTGGGCGCCCAGCCGAACACGTCACGTTCCGTCGGGCACGTGGCGCAGCCCCAGGAGCAGGGTGGACGGCCGCTGTTGCCCGCCGTGGAGCGTGCAGGTGACGCTCGGCCCCCGTTGGTATCCGACGGGGAGCTGTCCGCGTAGCGGTCCGCGGGGGAACAGCCAGTGTCCCTGCAGGTCGAGAACGAGTTGGTCGCCGGCTTCGAAGCGGGTGGCCTGGGGCAGCAACGCCACCTCCACGCCGGCCAACTCGCCCGGTATCACCGGTTCGGCCCGGTCGTGGGTGTGCACCGGCTGCCAGGGTGTGGACAGCACCGGGTCGATACTGCGGTGGGCGACCCGTTGCCATCCCCGCGTCACCACGTCGCGCCCGAATCCGTAGGACCCCTCGAAGGCCACCTCCCTCCCGCCCCTTGCCTTGCGGACTGCTGCGAAGATGACGGCATCGTCGCCACCGGACAGTGACACGTTCAGGTGAGCCGTCATGGGTCCGACCACGTCGACGCGCGACCTGAACTCCCACACGAAGCGCAGCCGCGTCCCTCGGCGACCGGTCCTGAACGACGCCGAAGCCGGAGCAGGAGCGTCTCGGTGCAGGCGTCCGGTTGCCGGGTCGAGATGGAGCGTCACCCACTCGAGGTCGGAGGGGGGCCAGGAATCGGCGCCGAACACCTCCACCGGCTCCGGGCCGGCGTCATGCACGGCGACGGTGACCTGCGGACGCCGGTCCCACCCGTTGTCCATGCCTTTGAGCACGTGATCGAAGAACCTCAACTGCTCTTCTTTGGCCGCCTGGCTGTAGAAGGTGCTCCACTTCCCTCCCCGGTGGGTCGTCAACCACTTGCGTTGCGAACCCGCCCGCCGAAAGGCCTCGAACGATCCCCGACTGTGCAGGGAGTGATCGGAGAAGCTCGCGCATTCGAGCACGGGCACCTCGATCTGCTCCAGGGCGGGCATACGCTCCCGGTACCAGGCATCCATCTGGGGCCGCCGCACGATCTCGGCACGCAGGTCCCCGGCCACCCTGGCCGCCCGGCGGGTGCCTTTCGACCACACGATCGTGAACCCGTCCTCTCTGCCTCCCCCGGGACGGGCGAAGTCGCGGTACAGGTCGCTGAATCCCTCCCAGGGACATATCGCCGCCAGGTGTGGAGGGCGGGTGGCCGCCGCCTTGTACTGGCTGATCGCCAGGTAGGACACCCCGCACAGCCCGACGGCTCCGTCCGACCACGGTTGTGTGCCGGCCCACTCGATCAGATCGTGGTAGTCGTCGGCCTCGGCGTCGGAGAGCAGGTGGGCGGTCCCCTCCGAGGTCCCGCCACCGCGCAGGTCGGCGTTGACGAAGGCGTAGCCGTTGGGAACCCACCACCCCGGGTCGGGCGCCTCCCAGTTGGTCATGTCCGATATGCGCACCGTCGCCGGCTGGGGGAACATGCGGTACTGGGGATTGATCCCCCTCCCGGTGCGGGTGCGGGCCGGGATCCGGTCCTTCCCATAGGGGTGCGCAGCCATGATCACCGGCACCGGCTTGCCGTCGGTGGGCCGGAAGACGTTGACCCGGAGGACGGTGCCGTCCCGCACCCGCACCGGGACATCCCAATCCACGACCATCGGGGGCGCCGGGGTGACCTCCACGTCCGGCCGCACGGCAGTCCGCAGTCTCCGCCCGGCCCAGCGGAGGCGCCCAGCCGCCGGCTTCAATCCCCAGATCCAAGCTGCATCCGGCAATCATAAGTTCGGGCCTGAGCCGGTGCAGAGGGGGCGAGGGGACCGATGTCAGCCTGTCGCTGTGCGGGCCATTCCAGCGCCGACGACGATCAGATCGCAGGCATCACTCACAGCAGAAGCCTTCCCCGCCAGCCGGACATGATCCCTGTGGCGCGACCCGATGCGGGCCGGGAGAGTCGCGGGCTACGCATCGACGGCCGCCTCCAGCTGTTCGATGGTCGGCGAGCCGGCCGGACCGTCCTGTCAACACCGGCTGAAAACTGACCCCCTTCTGACGGTCGAAAATTGACCCCCCTGGGGTGTTAGGGGTTGTCGTCTGTGGGTGGCACCCTCCCGAGGTCGCGGTCTTTGAGTCTGTAGCTGTCGCCTTTGAGGGAGACGACTTCGGCGTGGTGGACGAGGCGGTCGATCATGGCGGCGGCGACGGTGGCGTCGCCGAAGACCTCGCCCCAGCGGCCGAAAGGTTTGTTGGACGTGACGATGAGTGAGGCTCGTTCGTAGCGGGCGGAGACGAGCTGGAAGAACAGGTTGGCGGCTTCGGCCTCGAAGGGGATGTAGCCGACCTCGTCGATGACGAGCAGTGGGTAGCGGCCGAGGCGGCGGAGTTCGTCGTGGAGCCGGCCGGCGGCGTGGGCGAGGGCGAGGCGGTCGACCCATTCGGCGGCGGTGGCGAAGAGGACTCGGTGTCCCGCTTGGCAGGCCCGAACGCTGATGCCGAGGGCCAGGTGGGTCTTGCCGGTGCCGGGCGGTCCGAGGAACACCACGTTGTCTCGGGCTTCGACGAAGTCGAGGGCACCGAGGTGGGCGATGACCTCGCGTTTGAGGGAGCGTTGGTGGTCGAAGTCGAACTCTTCGAGGGTCTTGCGGGCCGGGAAGCGGGCGGCGCGGATGCGGATCTCTCCGCCGTTGGACTGGCGGGCGGCGACCTCGCGCTCGAGGCAGGCGGCCAGGAACTCCTCATGGGTCCAGCCGTCTGTTCGGGCCCGCTCTGCGAGGCGGGCGACGGCGCCGGCCAGGTTCGGTGCCTTCAAGGCCCGGCACAGATAGGCGAGGTCCGCCGCGGGTCCGGTCGCTTTGGTGGCCATCAGGCGACCCCGGCGATGCGGTCATAGACCGAAAGGTCCCGGACCTCGACCTCAGCCGTGAAGTCTTCGGCGGCTCGGGCCTCGGCCCGCATGGCTCGCAGCACTCGGGCGTGCTCGGGGGCGAGCAGGCTCTGATGTTTGGCCAGGCAGCGGCGATGGCGTGCCACTTCGGTCCCGTCACAGGTCACGATCACCTCGTCGAGAGTCACTCGCACGTCCACCCGTCGGCCGATGAAGCGGGGGTTGACCGAGTAGTCGTTGGTGGCCACCCGCACGTAATGGTCCCGGGGCAGGCGCGTCGAGAACCGCCACGACGTGTCGGGCAGCACGGAAGGGAACCCGAGCATGGCGCCCCGGTCCTCGCACGCGGCCTCGGCCGGGCGGACCTTGGTGGTGGCGTGGATGCGGTTGTTGGCCTTGACCAGCCACGAGCCCAGCTGGCGGTTGAAGTCGGACAGGTCCTCGAAGCTCCGGCCGGGCAGGAAGCTGGTCTCGAGATAGCCGTTGTTGCGCTCGATGATCCCTTTGGTCTCCGGATCGGCCCGCAGACACAGCCGGGCGCCCATCCCCAGCGTCCCCCGGAACGACTGGAACGCCTCGGTGAAGACCATCTTCGGGCCCCGCCACTGGCCGATCGCCCCCTCCTGGTCCCACACCGCCATCCGGGGGATCGCCCGGAACTGGCGCAGCAGTTCCAGGTGGCCGCCCAGCACGTCATGGGCCTCTCGGGAAGGGATCATCCAGCCGGCCAGGAACTTCGAGAACCCCATCGCCCCCACGATCACCCACAGCTTCTCGGCCTGACCGTGACCGACCGGGATCGACACGTCGGGCTGCCACAGATCGAACTGGGCCAGCTCGCCCGGCCGATAACTGGTCCGCTGGCACGGATAGGGCGGGACGAACAGCGGCCTCAGCTCGGCGACCCGGTCCCGCAGGACCGTCATCCCTCCGCTCCAGTCGATCCGCTCCGCGATCACCGTGGCCGGCATCTGCGGAAACTCCCGCAACAACTCCACGATCCTCGCCTCGACCGCGTCGACCATCGAACCCTTCCGGGCCCGCTCATAGCGAGGCGGCAGATCCGAGCGGATCGCCTCGCGCACCGTGTTCCTAGCCACGCCCATCCGTCGGGCGATCGCCTTGATCCCCATCCCTTCCGCCCGATGCAGCCGGCGGATCTCAGCCCAATCCTCCACGGTGATCACCGTTCCTGACCCCTGGCGTCCATCCCGCCAGGCTCGAAGCCCACGACCAGCACTTGGTGGACCCACCAGGGGGGTCAAAATTCAGCCGGTGCTAAGGGGTCAGTATTCAGCCGTTACTGACACGTCCGGGGTGCTGTAGAGGCGACACGTCCACCCGAACGGTTCGCCACCCTCCGCGAATGGGTCGCGCCCGTCGATCAGGATCGTCGGCGATCCCCGGAACCGGGCCACCTCGGCCTCCTCGGCGGTGGTCACCAGCCGGCGCTGCACCACCAGACCGCGGCTGGCAGCCACTGCGTCGAGACGGTCCGCGGCGACCTTCCAGTTCGGGCAGTCATCGAAATACAGCAGTTCGAGCTTCACGACACTCCTCCGGGCGGCCTTGTTCTGAACTGTCCCGGGCTACCGTAAACCTTCCACCCGACAGGAAGGTCAAGGAGGCTTCGTGCCATGAGGATCTGGGTGCTCGCCACCAGAACCGGCGTCACCGCCAAGACCGTCCGGTTCTAAGAGTCGGCCGGGGCTGCCCGCCGACCCGGATCGACCGGTACTGCGCCATCCTCCAACCGACAACAACCAGCTGTTGAGCCCGGGTCCGGGCGCTCGAACGCATCACGGCAGACGCCCACGCCGCCTACGACCGCTGCTGGGATCCCGGAGGCCGGGCCCGCCAGGCCATGGCCATAGCGTCGTCCCCGTCCCGGGCGGAGGCCCTCGGATCCCTACAGGTGCCCGCCCTGGTGATCCACGGCGACGCCGACCGCCTCGTGCCGCTCGAAGAGGGCCGGGCCACGGCGAAGGCCATTCCGGGTGCCCGGCTGGAGATCGTGGAGGGGATGGGCCACGACTACCCGCCCCAACTCTGGCCGCGGATGGTGGATCTGATCACGACCCACGCCCGCTCAGTCGGGGCGTCATGACCCCACGACGAGCCCGGGCGCCCCCGCCGGTACGACACTGCGTCATGACGGCGCGCTACCCCCCCGGCCGGCGTCACGGTCCCCGACCCTCCACGGTGCGCGACCCGAGAGTCAGAGTGTGGAGGTACCGCCATCCCCGGCGGCAGCCGCCCGTCCTTCCGACAACGCGGACCGCGCCAGGGGGACGTACACGGCCAGGGAGATCCAGCCCAGGGTGAGGCCGATGATGGCGGCCGTCCAGGCGAGCAACAGCGCCGTGTGGTGCCAGCCGATGGTCGAGTGGCCGGCGAGGAACAGCGGGAAGGCGCACATGAGCCCGAACGTCCCCGCTTTGCCCACCAGCGTGACGTCGATGCGCCGGGCCCCCGCCAGGGCCAGTCCGACCGCAGCGACAGCCACTATCCCCTCCCGGGCCAGGGCGACTACAGCTACGGGCGTCGGTACGGCACCGACCGCCAGGATGCCTATCACGGCGGTGGCCAGGAGGACCCGGTCGGCGGTCGGATCGAGCACCTTGCCGAGGTTCGTGACCTGGTCGAGGCGCCGGGCCAGCTGGCCGTCCACCCAATCGGTGGATCCCAGAGCAGCAAGGAGGACCGCCGCTGCGAACCAGTCCCGGTGGTGGGGCTGGATCAGCAGCCACACGAACACCGGCACCAGCACCAACCGGGCTGTCGTGACGACGTTGGGCAGGGACACGATCCGGTCCTCCCCGACGCGACGCGGCCTTCGCTGCTGTGGACTCCGACCCGCTCCCATGACCTTGAGCCTACGGGCACGGAGCGGGGTGCTCCACAACCGGCGGCTCCCCCGACTCCCCGTCGCGGGCCCGCTCAGCGGGGGCTCCGCCGGGGCAGGGTCCCCCGGACCCTCACATCTCCGTCGGCAGGCCCATCCCGACGACACGTCCGCCCCGGCGCGCAAAGCTGGCAGGCGTGGAGGTGTCCGAGACACGGTTCAGGCAGCTGGTGGCCGATGCCCTCGACGGCATCCCCGAGCAGCTGGGCCGGCTGATGGACAACGTGGCCGTGATCGTCGCCGACTGGCCCACCGGCCGGCAGCTGGCCGGTCGCCGGGGCACCCTCCTCGGCCTCTACGAGGGGATCGACCTGAGCCGCCGCTCGCCGCTCTCCTACGGGGGTGTCATGCCCGACAGGATCACCATCTTCAAAGGGCCGATCGCCTCGCTCGCCCGGACCGAGGACGAGCTGGTCGGCATCGTCACCACCACGGTGATACACGAGGTGGCCCACCACTTCGGAATCTCGGACGCCCGCCTCGAGGAGCTCGGCTGGGCCTGACATCCCCGGGGACGCCAGCCGACGCTCCTCGACCTGCCGGGCCAGCCGTCCCCGTAGTGGGCGGGGCCGTGGCGGTCGCTCCTGTCACCTGCTTCGGGTGAGGCGGGACCGGGCCCGGAGGACGACGATGGCCTTCGAACCCTCGACCCGAACAGGAAGGGCGACGATGGCAGCGATTACCGCATATTCCTATCCGCTACTCAGCGTGTTCCTCACGACCTTGTGGATCGTGGGCTTCATCTTCTGGATCTGGCTGGTCATCGCCGTGTTCGCGGACATCTTCCGCAGCCATGACATGTCCGGCTGGTCCAAGGCCCTGTGGGTCCTGGCCGTGCTCATCCTGCCGTTCATCGGGGTCCTTATGTACCTGATCGTCCGCGGCACCAGGATGAGGGAGCGGGCGGTCGACGCAGCCGCCGAGCAGGAGGAGGCGAACCAGGAGTACATCCGCAGTGTGGCCGGCAGCAGCCCGGCGAGCAGCGCCGACGACCTGGCGAAGCTGGCCCGGTTGAAGGACCAGGGTGTCATCTCCCAGCAGGAGTTCGACCAGCAGAAGGCCCGGATCCTCAGCCGGGCCTCCTGACGGTCGGCCCCGTAGGCGACGCCGGACCCGGCGGCCGCCCGGCGGCGCCCGGTCGCCGCACCCCCCGACCCCGGAATCGACCTTAGGCAGGATCTCTCATGGAAGTTGAACCCGACCAGGACAAGGCCGCGACCGGGCCCGGTGCGGGAGAACCACTAGGCGGGCAGCAGCCACCCCCCGCCACCCTCCCGGTCGGCGGCGAAGAACCCGCCGGGGAAATCGACCGGCTGCGGGCCGAGAGAGACGCCGCTGTCTCGGCCCTCGACAAGCTCGGCCGGCGCCGACGACGCCGGGCCCGGGCCCGGCGCATCCTCGTCGGCGCGCTCGTGGTGGTGTTCTCGCTGCTACTACCGTTGACCGCGGTAGTCGGTTGGGCCCACAACACCGTGCTGAACACCAACGGCTGGGTCCGCACCGTGGGGCCCATCGCCTCCGACCCGGCGGTGACCGCGGCGATCAGCGCCGAAGTCACCAACGAGCTGTTCACCGCGCTCGACGCCCAGGGACAGATCGCCAGCGCCCTGCCGCCGAAGGCCTCCTTCCTGGCGGCCCCCATCACCAACGGGGTCAAGGGGTACGTGCAGACGGGCGTGGACAGGGTGCTCAGCTCCCCGCAGTTCCAAACCCTGTGGGTCAACGCCAACCGGTTCGCCCACGACGAGCTGGTGAAGGTGCTCAGGGGCAACAGCAATGCGTTGGTGACGACCAACGGCGAGGTGGTCCTGAACCTCGTACCGCTGATCAACTCCACCCTGCAGGAGCTCGGCCCGTTCGTGTCCGGGCTGGTCGGCAGGACCGTGACCCTGCCGACGCTCTCGAACAACGAGGTTCCAGCCGCTGCCTGCCAGAGGATCTCCGCCGCCCTCGGGCGGCCCCTCCCGGCCACCTGCGGCCAGATCCCGCTGTTCCCCGCTGACAAGCTGACCCAGGCCCAGCGGCTGGTCCGGGCCTTCGACCGGATAACCGTCCTGCTCCTGGTGCTGACTCCCGTGGTGGGCGCCGTGGCCCTGTGGATCTCCCGGCGCCGGCGCCGCACACTGTTGCAGCTGTCGGTGGGTGGGCTTCTGGGTCTGGTCATCTTCCGACGGGCCACCTGGTGGCTGCAGAGCGACCTGGTCAGCACCGGTAAGCCGCAGAACAAGGCCGCCCGGCAGGCCATCCTCGACCAGGTCACCCACGGGTTCTTCACGCTCAGCGGGTGGCTCATGGCCGGCCTGGCCGCCGTGGCCGTCGTCGCCCTGATCACGGGACCGTACCCGTGGGCCCGCGCTTCGAGGGGCTATGTGGCGACGGGCGGCCGGCAGGCCTGGGGGCTGGCGTTGGCGACGGTCCGGGCGGCCGGCGACGACCGGACCGTCAACTGGATCGAATCGCACATGTCGGCCATGCAGGTGAGCGGAGTGGTGGCGGCGGTCCTGCTGATGCTGATCTTCTCCGTGTCGTTCGCCGGCTTTCTCGTCATCGCCGCCGTCCTGGCGCTCTACGAACTGTGGCTGCGACGACTCCGGTCCATGACACCGGCCCCCACGGCCGTCGACGTGACGGACAGCCCGGCACCGCAGGAGGCACCGGCTCCGCCGGCGACGCCTGACCCAGCAGATCACCAGGGCACCAGTCGGACGTAGGACCGGCCGGGCGCGACCAGGCCTCGAGGCCCGCGGCGGGCGGCTAACGCCGGGCCCGGGCCCGGCGGGCCGGGGCCAGGAGCTCGGCCCCCAGCTGAAGAGGGAGATGAGGATCCCGCCCGCCAGCGCGGAGCCGAAGCTGTCGATCGACAGGTGCGAGGACACCTCGGCGGTGATACCGAGGATCGCGGCGTTGATGACGATCAGGAACAGGCCCAGGGTCAACACGATCACCGCCAGGCTGAGCAGTCGCATCAACAGCCGGTACCGCACCGCCGGTCTCCATCCGGCTCGGGCATCTACCGATTCAGATGTGCACCGGCGCCGGGCCGTGTCCTCACCCGTTCCGGTTGAGTCCGGGTGCACGCCAGATCCACCGCTTGTGGAGGGCGTCGGCGACCAGCACCGCCGGCGCCGCGGTCACCGCCACCACGGCCGGCCACAAGGCCGGAGGGGCCTGGCCGAGGGCGTCGGCCAGCGGCTCGAAGTACAAGAAGCCCAGGAGGGCGGCCAGCTCCAGCGCCACCGCGCCAGCCAGGAGCGGGTTGGACAGCCACCCCAGCCTCCATGGCGTGCGCCGCACGCTGCGGCAGGCGAAGGCGTTGCCCATCTGACCGAAGACGACCGCGGCGAAGGCCGCCCCCGAGGCCGCGGCGAGCACCTCGGAGGAGGGCCCGGGGCCATCGGGGCGCCAGCCGGCCAGGACCAGGGCCAGGGCGAAGGCCGCGATCTCCACCACCGCCTCGACCGGCCCCAGCACGCCGAAGACCCTGGTGAGCAGGCTCCGGTCGATGAGGTGGCGGCCGGTCGGCGGCCGGTGGAGGCTGTCGGGCCGGGGCTGCTCGGCGCCGAGGGCCAGGGCCGGGAGCAGGTCCGTGCCGATGTCGAGGCACAGGATCTGCAGCACCCCGAGGGCCAGGGGGAAACGACCGCCCGAGAGGGCCCACACCACGAACGGCGTCAGCTCGGCCACATTGTCGGTCAGGTGGTAGGTCAAGAACCGGCGGATGTTGGCGTAGGTGGAACGTCCCTCGGCCACCGCCGCCACGATGGTGGCGAAGTCGTCGTCGAGCAGCACCAGGTCGGCCGCCTCGCGGGCCACGTCCGTACCGCCGCGGCCCATGGCCACGCCGATGTCGGCCTCCTGCAGGGCCGGCCCGTCGTTGACCCCGTCACCGGTCATGGCCACCACGTGGCCGCGGCGCTGCAGGGCCCGGGCGATCCTCAGCTTGTCCTCGGGGGACACCCGGCTCACCACCACGCCGTCGCGGTCGAGCAGGGCGCCGAGCACCTCCTCGTCCCCCGGCAGGCTCCTGCCCTCCAGCGCCAGGCTTCCGGGCCCGGCGATCCCGACCTCGCGGGCGACGCCCATGGCGGTGCCGGGGTGGTCCCCGGTGACGACTGCGATCCTTATCCCGGCCTGCCGGCAAGACGCCACCGCTGCTGCGGCGGCCGGGCGGGGCGGATCCTCCATGCCGACCAGGCCGATGAGGTCCAGGTCCCGCTCGTCGGCTGGAGCGGCCGGGCCCGACCCGTCCCACCGCCGGGCGGCTACCGCCAGCACCCGCAGCCCGGTGTGCGCCATCCGGTCGGCGACCGGTCTCGCCGCCGGACCCCCGGGGCACAGGTCAAGCACCGCCTCAGGGGCCCCCTTGACGACCAGCTCCGACCCCACCACCGCGGACATCCGGCGCCGGCGCGGATCGAAGGGGACCCAGTCCCGCAGCGGGCGGGCCCGTTCGTCGGACCCCACGTCGACCCCGAGCCGGCAGGCGAAGGCGTGGAGCGCGGCCTCCATGGGGTCGCCCCGGGCCACCCACGCCCCGTCCTCCTCCGCCACCCGGCCGACCGAGCAGCGGACCCCGGCCAGGGACAGCCGGGCGAGAGCCGGCCTGGCCTCCGGGGGGCAGGACACGTCGCCGGTCGGCTCGTAGCCGCTGCCGCGCACCGACGCCTCCCCGTCGGGGGTCCAGGCGGCGACGACCATCATCTCGTTGCGGGTCAAGGTGCCGGTCTTGTCGGTGCAGATGAAGGTGGTCGATCCGAGGGTCTCCACCGACTCGAGGTGCCGGACCAGGGCCTTGCGGCCGGCCATACGCTGCGCCCCGCGGGCCAATGACAGCGTGACCGTGGGCAGCAGGCCCTCCGGTACCAGGGCCACCGTCACACCGACCGCGAACAGGAACCCGTCCCGGGCGCCGAAGCCGACCAGCCAGGCGATGAGGAAGAACGCCGCCCCCACCCCGACGGCGATAACGGCGATCGTCCGAACCACCCGGTTCAGCTCGAGCGTCAACGGGCTCTTCGGTCGCCTGGCGTGCTGGGTCAGCTCCACGATCCCGGCCAGGCGGGTCCGGGCCCCGGTCGCCACCACCGCCGCCTCGGCCTCCCCTTCCACGCAGAACGTGCCGGCGGCCAGCGCAGAACCCGTGTCGGGGGTCTCCGGAACGCTCTCGCCGGTGAGCATGGAGCAGTCGACGGCGAGCAGCCGGGCCGAGAGGACCTCCAGGTCGGCGGAGATGCGGTCCCCCGCGCTCAGCAGCACCACGTCACCGACTACGAGCTCCGAGGCGTCCACATCGACGGGCTCGCCGTCCCGGCGGACCCGGGCCCGCCGGGGGAGCATGGACCGCAGGCTGGCAGCCGCCCGTCCGGCCCGGTACTCCTGGGCGAAGGCGAACGCCCCGTTGACCACGACGACCGCCGCTATGGCCACCCCGAGCTGCAACATCCCGCTCAGGACCGCCAACCCGGCCGCCACCCACAGCAGAGCCGCGAAGAAATGGGTGAGCTGGGCGGCCAGCTGCCTCCACGGCGCCGCGGCTCGCGCCGCGGGCAGCACGTTGGGACCGTCGCGGGCCAGCCGGGCCCGGGCCTCCGCCGAGGTCAACCCGGACCGAGGACGAGCGAATCGCACGGTGTCGCTCGTCATGGCCCCATTTGCAGCCCCGCCGGAGGTCCCCGGGTAGAGCCGCTGGGCCCATCGTCGGGGCCGCACCGGCCGGCTCCCGACCGGCCGGAGGGCGGGACCCGACGTTGTCCTCTTGCCGGCCGGACCGGCGCTCTGTGACGGTCGGTGTCCAGGAGGTCTACGCGAGTGAGCATCGGGCCCGTCGCCGAGAGGTCGTGACGAGAGCGGCCACCCGCGGTCATCACCCGTCATGAGCGGGGTGTGGCCGCAGATAGCCCTGCTCGCGGTCCTGGTCGCCGTCAACGGGGCACTGGCCGGCAGCGAGATGGCCTTCGTGTCGCTCCGGGACGGGCAGCTCCAGCGCATGGCGGCCCGGGGCGGGAGGCACGCCCTGGCGGCCCGGCTGGCCCGCTCCCCGAACCGGTTCCTCTCCGCCGTCCAGGTCGGCATCACCCTGGCCGGGTTCCTGGCCTCGGCGTCAGCGGCCGTATCGCTGGCCGAGCCGCTGAGGCGCCGCCTGGGCTGGGCCGGGGACGGGGCCGAAGCGGCATCGGTGGTGGCGGTCACCGCCATCCTGTCCTACGTGACGCTGGTGTTCGGGGAGCTGGCCCCCAAGCGCGTGGCCATGCAGAGAGCCGAGTCGTGGGCCGTCACGGTGGCCTGGCCCGTGGCCCTGCTGGCCCAGGTCACCCGTCCGGTGGTGTGGCTCCTGTCCCGGTCCACCGACGCAGCCGTCAGGCTCGCCGGCGGCGACCCGTCACGGGTGCGGGAGGACATCACGGAAGAGGAGATCCGCGACCTGCTCAGCTCCCAGCCGAGCGTCTCGGATCTGCAGCAGACCATCATCTCCGGGGCGTTCGAGATCGCCGGTCGCCGCCTCCGCCAGGTGATGCGCCCCCGGCACGACGTGGTCACCATCGACCCCGCGGCGTCCTGCGAGAGCGCGGTCTCGGTCCTGTCCACGAGCGGGCACTCCCGGGCCCCGGTAGCCCAGCGCAACGAGCTGGACCGGGTCGTGGGCATGGTCCACCTGCGTGAGCTGGTGTCGGGGACCGGCTCCGTGGCCGGCTACACCCATCCGGTGCCCACCTACCCGGGATCGATGAGGGTGCTGCGGGCGCTGCGGGAGCTTCAACGCTCCCACCAGCACATGGCCGTGGTCATAGACGACTTCGGTGGAGTCGAGGGCATCGTCACCATCGAGGATCTGCTCGAGGAGATCGTCGGGGAGATCTACGACGAGACCGACCGGGACATACAGACGGTCCGCCATCTCCCCGACGGGACGTTGATCCTGCCCGGCTCGTTTCCCGTGCACGACCTGTCCGACCTCGGCATCGAGGCGGTCACCGGCCCCTTCACCACGGTGGCCGGGCTGGTGCTGGAGCGGCTCGGGCACATCCCGGCCCCGGGCGAGAAGGCCGAGGTGGCCGGCCGCAGGGTCACCGTCTTGGACATCGAGGGCCGGGCCATAACCCGGGTGCGGGTGGAGGCGGCCCACAGGGGCAGGAAGCGCCATCCCTCCAGGGCGCAGACCAGATGACCGGTCAGGCGGTCCGACGGATCCTCTTGTCTGCGGCCAGCACCGCGGCCAGCCCGCACGAAAGAGCCAGGATCCGCAGCCACGACGCCGCTCCGATAGGGGCGGTCCCGAACAGGTCGTTCATGACCGGCAGGTAGGTGATGGCGGCCTGGCCGGCCACCTGGACCGCCACCCCGCCGACGATCCAGTGGTTGCTCCAGAAGCCGATCCTCCACGCGCTGCGGGTGAAGGACCGGCAGGCGAACAGGTAGAGGACCTCCACCGCCACGAACAGGTTGAGCGCGGCGGTGCGCGCCTGGTCCACCGATCCCCCGGTCGACTGCTCCCAGTGGAACAGCCAGGACGCGCCCCCCACCAGCAGGGCGGACACCAGCAGGATCCTCAGCACCAGAGCACCGGTGAGGATCGGCTGCGCCGGGTCGCGGGGCCGGCGGCTCATGATGCCGGGCTCCTTCGGCTCGAAGGCCAGCATCAGGCCGAGCGCCACCGCGGTGGTCATGTTGATCCACAGGATCTGGACCGGGATCAGCGGGAGGGTGGCGCCCAGCAGGATGGCCACCAGGATGACCAGCCCCTCGGCCATGTTGGTGGGAAGGGTCCAGGCGATGAACTTGGTGAGGTTGTCGAACACGCCCCGGCCCTCCTCCACCGCGGCCTCGATGGTGGCGAAGTCGTCGTCGGTGAGGATCATGTCGGCGGCGTCCTTGGCCACCTCGGTGCCGCTGAGGCCCATGGCCACCCCGATGTCGGCCTGGCGCAGGGCAGGGGCGTCATTGACCCCGTCACCGGTCATGGCGACCACCTGGTTGCGGGCCTGCAGGGCCTGCACCAGCCGCAGCTTCTGCTCGGGCGACACCCGGGCGAACACCGAGGCCCGGGCCACCGCTTCGGGATAGTCGTCGGGGCTGAGAGCGGCCAGCTCGGCACCGGTCAGCACCGCCTCCCGGCCGTCGTCGGCGACGATGCCGAGCTGTCCGGCGATGGCGACGGCGGTCGAAGCGTGGTCGCCGGTGATCATCTTCACCTCGATGCCCGCGTCGCGGCACGACGCCACCGCCCGCACCGCCTCCGTCCGGGGTGGGTCGAGCATGGCCTGCAGCCCGGTGAGCGTGAGGCTTGCCGGCAGGCGGTCGGGTCGGAGCGTGTGGCCGGCCGGAACCCGGGCCGTGGCGGTGGCCAGCACCCTCAGCCCGGTGCCAGCCAGTTCGGCCGCGGCGGCCAGCGCCGCGGCCCGGTCCACGGCCACGACGCCGGGGGGCTCTCGGGATCCGGCGGCGGCCCCACCCATCGAGGTGCACAGGTCCAGCACCCGCTCCACGGCTCCCTTGACCAAGAGGACCCTCCCGCCGCCGACGGCGTCGTCATGGAGGGTCGCCATGTACTGCCGCTCCGAGCTGAACGGGAGGGTGCCCACCCTCGGGAAGCGGTCACGCACCCAGCCGGCGCTGATCCCGCCTTTGGCCGCCGACACGAGCATGGCCGCCTCCGTCGGGTCCCCGATGACACCCCAACCCTCGGACGACCGGGTCAGCTTGGCGTCATTGCAGCCGGTCCCGGCGATCAGCGACCAGCGCAGCGCAGCAGGCAGGTCGTCGCCGGTCACCGTTCGCGAGCCGGACCGGATCTCCCCCTCCGGGTCGTAACCGGAGCCGGTGACGGCGAAGGAGCCGTCGGGGGTCCAGATGCCCCTCACGGTCATCTGGTTGCGGGTCAGGGTGCCGGTCTTGTCGGAGCACACCACAGTGGTGCTGCCCAGCGTCTCCACCGCCGGCATGTGCCGTATGACCGCCCGTCGGGCCGCCATACGGGTCATCCCGATGGCCAGGGTGATGGTGACTGCTGCCGGCAGCCCCTCCGGAATGGCCCCCACGGCCAGGGCCACGGCGGCGCTGAACATTTCGTCGACCTTCTCACCGCGCACCAGGCCGACCACGAACGTCAGCGCCGCCAGGCCCACGATCATCACGGTGAGGAACCGGCTGAAGCGGTCCAGCTTGCGGGTCAGCGGGGTCTCCAGCTCCTCGGCCGAGCTGACCAGCCGGTGGATCTCCCCCAGCTCGGTCTCCTCCCCGGTGGCCACCGCCACCCCGACGCCGGTCCCGTGGGAGACCAGCGTCGCCGAGTAGACCATGTTGCGCCGGTCCGCGACCGGCGTGTCGGCCGGTAGTGCAACCTCGTCCTTCGTCACGGGGATCGACTCGCCGGTGAGCGCCGACTCGTCCACCCGCAGCTCGTCGAGTCCCACCAGCCTGAGGTCCGCCGGCACCCGGTCACCGGCCTCGATCAGCACCACGTCACCCGGGACGATCTCCTCGGAGGGGATGCTCAGGCGGTGACCGTCACGGCGGACCCGGGCCTCGGTGCGCACCATGGCCCTCAGGGCGTCGAGAGCGGCCTCGGCCTTGGACTCCTGCAGGTAGCCGACCGCCGTATTGGCGGCCACCACCCCGAAGATCACCGATGCGTCGACGGTCTCGCCGAACAGCAGGGCCACCAGACCGGAGGCTAGAAGCACGTAGACCAGGGGGTGGTTGACCTGGCGACCCAGGCGCCTAAGCGCCCCACCGGTGCGGACCTCGGCCAGCTCGTTGCGACCGAACCGACGGAGGCGCTCCTCGGCGGCCCGCCCGGACAGGCCGGCGCTGGCGTCGGTCCCGAGCAGCAGGACCACCTCGTGGGAGGCCAGGGCGTGGTGGGCGTTGCCCGGCCCGGCCCCGGGGGGCCGGGCGGCCGGAACGGCGGTGGAGCCCGTGGAAGTCACCATTTCTCTCCCGGGGCGACGCTAGGGACGGGACCGGCCCCAGCAGCAGGGGCGGAGGTCCCTGAAACGTGTCGTCCGGCCCTTACCGGTGGTCCCGAGCCGCGGCAGCTTGGCTGTGATGAACCACACGGAAACCGCCGCCGACCGGGTCCCGGCCCCCTCCAGGCAGCCGGGAGCCGGCTCGGGCGACCCGTTCGACCGGATCGTCTGCGGGTCCGACGGCACCGACGAGTCGATGGCGGGGGCGAGCCAGGCCCGCCGCCTGGCTCCGCACGCCCCGATGGTCCTGGTGCACGTCGTCGACGTGGTGGACGCCACGCCCCGGCGGCGGGACTACCCGTCGTGGATCCACGCCCGGCGCGACGCCGGACACCGGCTGCTCGAGGAGGCCCGGCGCCGGCTGGAGACCGGAGGGGTCCGGGCCGCGTCGGTGAGCGTCGAGGAGGGCGAGGTGCCCGACGCCCTGCGCTACGCCGCGGCCGGCCCCGGCCGCCCCCTTCTGGCCATCGGGTCGGGGGACGACACCGACCGCCTCCTGCGCTACAGCGGCCCGCCACCGACCGGCGCCCGGCTGAGCCTGCGCATCGTCGAGGCCGTCACCTGCTCGGTGCTGGTGGCCCGGCGTCCCCCCGAGCCGGACCGCTTCCCGGTCTCGATCACCGTCGGCCTCGACGGCTCGCCTCCCTCCCTGGACGCCTACCGGGTGGCCGAGGCCATCGCGGCGCGCACCGGCGCCCGACTGGCGGTGATAGTGGCGCTCGGAGGTAAAGGAGCCGACCTGCGGGCCCTGCACGAGGTGGACCCGGCGATATCCATAAGCGCGGTCAGCGAGGACAAGCCGGCCAAGGCCCTCCTCGACGCCGCCTCAGGCAGCGACCTGATCGTGGTGGGCAACCGGGGCCTGCACGGGCTGCGCTCGCTCGGCAGCGTCAGCAACCGGTTGGTGACAACCTCACCGGCATCGGTGCTGGTGGTGCGCGGTGGCGGCTCCCCGGCCGGCGGTCCCGGGGGTTAGGGGCGCCTAGCGCACGCTGCCGGTCGGGGCGCCCTCGACGGGACGGATCCGGAGGTCCACACCGGCGCCGCGGTCCGCGTCGGAGGGGCCTTCACTGCCGCCGGCGGGGCCGCGCACCGCGGCCAGCAGCGTCGGCGAGGACCACGCCGGGTCGTCCGCTCCTCCCTGCCACCGCTCGAGATCCGGCACCTCCAGCCAGGGGCGGCCGGTCAGGTACAGGGCGCACGAGCCGACCAGGCCCAATGCAGCCACGCCGAGGCAGATCCACACCGCGTCCTCGAGGCCGGTCACGCTCGACGCCCCCATGACGCCGGCCAGGAATATCAGGACCGGGGCCACCAGGAACGCGGTCACACCGCGGGTCAGCTCGATCATGGCGAACACCCGCTGCAGGAGCTTCGCCGGCAGCGACAGACCGGCCATGAACAGCGCCGGCGACACCGAGGCCCCCACGCCCAACCCGAGCAGGCCGGTCGACACGGCCACCGCCGGGCCCTTGGTGGGCATGGTGGCGAGAAGTACCGCGGCGGACGCGACCACCAGCAGCAACCCGCCCACAGCCAGCACCGGCACGAAGCGGGTCCGGAACAACAGCCCGAACACCACCGCCACCAGTACCGCCCCACCGAATTCCGGCAGGAACAGCAGGGCGGTGTGACCGGGGCTGCTGGCCGGCTTCATGGACTTCAGCATCTGGAGGATCAGCTCCATCAGCCCGAATGCCGCGGCGCTGGTCGTGAGGGCGATGAATATCCCCGTCACCGGGACCGAACTGGCCACCGCCTTCACCGGCATCAGAGGCCGGCGGATCCGGTACTCGTAGACCACCAGGGCCACCAGGAGGACGAAGCCGACCATCAGCGGAACCAGGGAGGAGGGGGTGACGGACCCGGAGCTCTGCAGGACCCCGGCCCCGTAGAAGGCCGCGCCGCACCCGGCGACAGACAGCGACAGGGCCACCAGGTCCCAGGGGCTGCTGCGGTCCAGAGGCGGCTGGTCCTCGAAGGTGAGGACCGAGAAGAGCAGGGCCAGCACCGACAGGCCGGCCACCACCCAGAACAGCGGGCGCCAGGCCGAACCGGTGAGCTGCAGCGCCCCTACAGTCGGGCCCACAGCCACCGCCCCGAAGATGCACAGGTTCATGATCCCGGCGGTGACGGGCATCTTCCTGGCCGGCCACGAGGTGACCAGAGGCGGGACCGCCGCTATCAGCAGGAGGCTGGTGCACAACCCCTGGGCTATGAAGGCCGCGACGAACACCGCCCCGTCGGGGGCGGCTGCGGCGAGGACCGAGGCCACCACGAAAATCGACTCGTAGAGGACCAGCATCCGCCGGGCCGGCAGGTGGACCGCCAGCTGGACCGCCAGGACGGTGCCCAGCGAATAGGCGCCGGCCGACACCGAGATGGCGATGTACAGCTCCGTGGTGGGCAGGTGCAGGCTCCTGGCTATGACGTCGGTGAGCGGGATGACCGCTGCCACCAGACCCAGGTACGGGACCAGCGAGAACACGACCAGCGCGACCGCCGCCGGATAACTGTTGGAAAGGGGACCCCGACGCACCGGACGGGGCTACCCCCCGGGTGAGCGGCAAAACCCGCCTGCACCGGGAGGCAGGCCCAACGGCTCTGGTCCGGCCGGCGCCGCCCGACGATGAATGCCTGATGGTGATCATCGATGCCGACACGGACGTCCAGCAGGCCGAGCGGGTAACGGTGCCGGCCGGCCGGCACCGGCTGCGGGAGGGGCTGCTGCTGGTCGGGGTGGCGGTGGCTGCGGTGGTGATCCTGGCCCAGATCGGGCATCCGGGGCGGGTGTGGGAGGTGGCCAGCGAGGCGGAGTGGGGCTGGCTGGTGGCGGCGCTGGCCCTGTCCCTGGCCACCAACTTCACCTACGCGGTGGCTCTGAAGGGAACCCTCGCCATACCCATACCGCTGTGGCCGGCCGCCGAGGTGCAGCTGGCCATGTCGTTCTCCAACCTGGTCATACCGGTGGTCGGCGGGGCCGGGATGCAGATCCGGTTCCTGCAACGCCAGGGGGCCGACACCCCGGCCGCGGTGGCCGCCGGCGGCGTGCTCAGCGCAGTGGGGACCGTCGGCACCCAGCTGCCGATGTTCCTCATAGCCCTGTGGCTGTCACCCCGGGCGGTCAGGGTGGGCGGCTTCTCAGTCAGCGGGCTGGCTGAGCTGGCCGGCCTGGTCGGAGCCGTCGGGGCGGGGGCCGTGGCCGTCTCGGCCCTGCTGCCCCGCTTCCGCCGGGTCGCGGCCGCCTTCGCCCGGGGCATGGTCGCCACCATGTGGAGCGCCGTCCGCAGCCCCCGCCAGGTGGCGCTCATCGTGGCCGGCAACGCCGCCACCGGGATCATGTACGGATTGAGCCTGTGGTTGTGCCTCTACGCGTTCGGGGTGGCGCTGCCGTTCCTGACGGTGATGGCCGTCAACATGGGCGTTTCGTGCGTGGCCGCCCTGGTGCCGGTGCCTGGTGCGGGCAGCGGGGCCGGGGCCATAGGCCTCACCGCGGTGCTCGTCGGTCTCGGCGTTCCCACCCCGGTGGCGGTCTCGGCCACGCTGGCCAGCCAGGTGGTCGGCAGCTACGTCCCGGCGGTGGCCGGATGGGTGGCCACCCGCCACCTGATCGCCCGGCGCATGGTTTGAACGGAAAGCCGGCGTAGGGTCGGTCCCATGAGCGCCGAACTGGACTTCTACTTCGATCCCGTCTGCCCCTTCGCCTGGATGACCAGCAAGTGGGTCCGTCTCGTGGCCGACGAGAAGGCGATGGAGGTGGGATGGCGGTTCATCTCGCTGCGCCTGCTCAACGCCGACAAGGACTACGCCACCCACTTCCCGGCCGGATACGAGGAGGGCCACACCACCGGGCTGCGGCTGCTGAGGGTGGCGGCCGCCGTGCGCGAGGCCCACGGAGGGGAGGCGGTGGGCCGCTACTACCGGGCGTGCGGGGAGGCCATATTCGACCGTGAGCCGGGCGCCCAGGCCGCCGCCCAGCGCGACCTCGGCGGGTTCGTCCGGGCCGTGCTCGAGGACGTCGGGCTGGACCGGGCCTGCGCCGACGCCCTCGACGACGCCGGCCGCGACGAGGTCATCCAGGCCGAGACCGACCGGGCCCTGGAGTTGGCCGGCCGGGACGTCGGCACCCCGATCCTGCAGTTCTCCCCACCGGACGGCGCCGCCTTCTTCGGCCCGGTCATCAGCCGGCTGCCTTCGCCGGCGGACTCGGTCCGCCTGTGGGACCACGTGTCCGGCCTGGCCGGCTTCGGCGGGTTCGCGGAGCTGAAGCGCAGCCTGCGGGAGGTACCGCAGCTGCGGGCCTTCGGGATCGAGGAGGGGCAGGCCGGCCGGCAGGAGGACTGGAGTCAGGGCCGTCGGGCCACGGCGATCCCCGGCGCCGCCGGGGAACAGCGCCCCCGGACCCGGTAGGTCCCCCCCTCCCCCACCGGGCCTCCCCCCGGCACACCGGCCCGGCGGCTGTGGAATATCCACTGGATCGGGTACTGTTCCTCTACATACCCCCCGGGGTATCGGGGACAGGACACAGGGAGGTCCATTCGTGGTGCAGGAAGTCGACGTCCACACCTTCGCGGCGGCTCACGCCGACGGGGCGCTGGTAATCGATGTACGCGAGCCGTACGAGTACGTCAGCGGACATGTTCCGGGAGCCAGGCTGATGCCGTTGCAGACGCTGCCCCAGCACGGGCGGAGCCTGCCGGCCGGCCAGCCCGTCTACATCATCTGCGCCAGCGGCAACCGCAGCCTCACTGCAGCGGCGTGGCTGGCGCAGTTCGGCTACGACGCCCGGTCAGTGGCCGGCGGGACCGGCGGGTGGGTGGGCGCCGGTTACCCCGTCGTCTCCGGCACCCACGAGAACGCCGCCTGAGAGGACCGACCGTGTACGAGATCGTAACCATCGACACGCCGACTCTGGGCGACCGAAGCTACCTGGTCCATGACGGCCGGGTGGCGTTCGTGATCGACCCCCAGCGCGACATCGACCGGGTGCTCGACGCCGCAGAGTCCCTACGGGTCCGCGTGACGCACGTGTTCGAGACCCACATGCACAACGACTACGTCACCGGGGGCCTGGCCCTGGCCCGCTTGACGGGGGCGGCGTACCACGTCAACGCCGCGGACCCGGTCCGCTTCGAGCACAGCGCGCTGTCCGACGGTGACGTGGTGGCCGTCAGCCCGATGCTGTCGGTCCGGGCGGTGGCCACACCGGGCCACACCTTCACCCACATGTCCTACGTGCTGGAGGAGTCCGGCGAGCCGGTCGGGGTGTTCACCGGCGGGTCGCTGCTGTTCGGCTCGACCGGGCGGCCCGACCTGCTCGGCCCGGATCACGCCGACGCGCTGGCCCGCCACCAGCACGCCTCCGCCCACCGGCTGGCCGCCGAGCTGCCCGAGTCCGCCGCCGTGTTCCCCACGCACGGCTTCGGGAGCTTCTGCTCGGCCACGCAGTCCGAGGGCGAGTCGTCCACCATCGGCCAGGAGAAGCGCACCAACCCGGTCCTGCGGCTGGGCGTCGATGACTACGTGGAGCTGCTCCTGTCGGGCCTGGACGCCTACCCGGCCTACTACGCCCACATGGGACCGGCCAACGAGGCCGGACCGGACGGGGCGGACCTGTCGCCGCCCGAGCCGGCCGACCCGGCCGACCTGCGGAGGCGGATAGACGCCGGGGAGTGGGTCGTCGACCTGCGCAACCGCACCGCCTTCGCCGACGGGTACGTGCGGGGAACGCTCAACTTCGGCCTCGACGGCAGCTTCGCCACCTACCTGGGTTGGCTGATCCCGTGGGGCACCCCTGTCACCCTGATCGGCGACACCCCCGAGCAGGTGGCCGAGGCCCAGCGGGAGCTGGTCCGCATCGGCATCGACCGCCCTGCGGCCCTCGCCACCGGCGGCCCCGAGGTGTGGTCGGACGGGGAACCGCTGGACACCTACCGGCGGGCCACCTTCGCCGACCTGCAGGAGGAGGACGGCGACGACCTGGTGGTCCTCGACGTGCGCCGCCGCCTGGAGTGGACCGAGGGCCATCTCGACGGCGCGGTGCACATCCCGCTGCACGAGCTGACCGACCGGCTGGAGGACATCCCGCCCGGTGAGGTGTGGGTCCACTGCCGCTCCGGGTACCGGGCGTCGCTGGCGGCGTCGATCCTGGCCCGGGCCGGCCGGGCCGTGGTGGCCGTCGACGACGAGTATGACAACGCCTCGGATTCCGGACTCGGCCTGGTGGCGGAGGTGGCCGCGTGACCGCCCCGTCCGGTGTCCACCACCGGGTGCTCGTAGTCGGCGCCGGGACGGCCGGCCTCACCGTGGCCGCCCGGCTGCGCCGGGCCGGCGTGGAGGACATCGCCGTCGTCGATCCCTCACCCACCCACTACTACCAGCCCCTCTGGACCCTGGTGGGCGGCGGTCAGGCCGACCTGCGCTCGACCGGCCGCCCCCTGGGCTCGGCGGTTCCCAACGGGGTGACCTGGATCCGGGACCGGGCCGCCGGCTTCGACCCCGAGGCCAACGCCGTCACCACCGCCGGGGGGACCACGGTGAGCTACGACCAGCTGGTGGTGGCTCCGGGACTGCAGCTGCGCTTCGACGGCGTGCCCGGCCTGGCCGAGGCCCTGGCCACCGGGCCGGTGTCGAGCAACTACCGGGCTGATCTCGCGCCCCGCACGTGGGAGTTGATCCGCAACCTGCGCTCCGGGACCGCCGTGTTCACCCAGCCGGCCGGTCCCATCAAGTGCGCCGGGGCCCCACAGAAGATCGCCTACCTGGCCGCCGACTACTGGCGCCGTCAGGGGGTGCTGGCCGACATCCGGATGGTGCTGGTGATCCCCGATCCGGCGATGTTCAAGGTGCCGGTGTGGGCGTCGGTCCTGGAGAAGGTCGCCGCCCGCTACAGCATCGAGGTCCGCCTCTCCTCGGAGATGGTCTCGGTGGACGGAGCGGCCCGCGAGCTGGTGGTGGCCGACCACGCTGCCGGGACGAGGGAGACGCTGCGGTTCGACCTGCTCCACGCCGTGCCGCCCCAGGCGGCTCCGGACGCCGTGCGCAACAGCCCGTTGGCCGACCCGTCCAGCCCGTTCGGCTACGTGGAGGTGGACAAGCACACCCTCGTGCACCGCCGCTATCCCAACGTGTACTCCCTGGGCGACGCGGCCAACGTCCCGACGTCGAAGACCGGGGCAGCCATCCGCAAGCAGGCGCCGGTCGTGGTGGCCAACATGCTGGCGTCGGCCGCCGGCCGGGAGCCGGAGGAGCGCTACCACGGCTACACGTCCTGCCCGCTGGTGACCGCCAGGGACAAGATGCTGCTGGCCGAGTTCGATTACGAACTCCAGCCGGCCCCGTCCATCCCGTTCGTGGACACCACCAGGGAACGCCGGGACATGTGGCTGCTGAAGCGCTACGGCCTGCCGGCCCTGTACTGGCACGGGATGCTCAAGGGCCGGGCCTGAGCGCCCGGCCCCGGCCGGTCAGGAGGCCCCGGAGGCGACGGGCAGCCCGGCCCGCTTCCACTCGGGGAACCCGTCGACGAGGCGGCGGGCTCGAAAGCCCCTACGGGTCAGCTCGCGCACCGCCTCGTCGGCGTACGCGCAATAGGGTCCCCGGCAGTAGGCCACGATCTCCACGTCCGGAGACAGAGCCCGCAGCTGCCGGCGGAGATCGCCGATGGGAGCGGCCACTGCGCCAGCGATGTGGCCGGCCTCGAACTCCACCCTCGGGCGCACGTCGAGCACCACCACCCGACCCTGCCCCATCCGGACCGCCAACTCGTCGCGCTCGACGGTCCCGATACCGTCCCCGCGGCCCAGATAGGCCTCGACCAGGCGGTCCATCCCGGCCACGTGCTCGGCGGCCACGTCCCTCAGCGCGGCCCATGCCTCCGCCACCCGGTCGGTGGACAGCCGGTAGAAGACCCGGTTGCCGTCCCTGCGGGTGGCGAGCAGGCCCACCCGGGCCATGGCCCGCAGGTGGTGGGAGGTGTTGGCCACGCTGTGGCCGATCTCGGTGGCCACCTCCTCCACCGACCTCTCCCCCTGGGCGAGCAGGTCGACGATCTCCCCCCGCCGCCCACTGGCCAGAGCCCTGGCCACCTCGGCCAACCCGTCGAAGAGGGCGTCCTTGGACTCCCGATCACCCATCCGCCCCATGCTGGGGAGCCACCCGAACGTTGTCAAGTAACGGTTTCAGCTCTTGATAGGAGCCCGGAGCAGCCCGATGCTATTCAAATATGTCTTTGATTGAAGCGGGGGTCCGGGCCCCGGGGGAGCCCCGGCTGGGGCTCCGGGAGAACGGATGGCAGTTCGCTCTCTACAGTGTGGTCACCCTGCTGATCGGCATGACCATCGGCGTGGAGCGGGTCGCGCTGCCGCCTCTGGCGCACCACGCCTTCGGCGTCGTGTCGGTGCTCTACACGGTGGCCTTCGTGTCCGCCTTCGGCGCGGTCAAGTCGGTGATGAACCTGGTGGCCGGGCGCCTGTCCGACCGCCACGGCCGCAAGCTGCTGCTGCTGGTCGGATGGTCCTTCGCCCTCCCCTACGCCCTGCTGATCATCTTCGCCCAGTCCTGGTGGTGGGTGGTGGCGGCCAACCTGTTCCTCGGGGTGAACCAGGGCCTGACGTGGAGCATGTCGGTCACCGCCAAGATAGACCTGGTGGGGCCGGCCAACCGGGGGCTGGCCGTGGGGGCCGACGAGTCGGCCGGCTACATCGGCACCGGCCTGGGCGGGTTCGCCGCAGGGCTGCTGGTCACCGCCTACGGGCTGCGCCCGGCGCCGTACCTGCTCGCTCTGGGGGTGGTGGCGGTGGGAGCCGCGCTGACCGTCGGGGCGGCCCGCGAGACGCTGCCGTGGGCCCGGGCGGAGGCGGCCCGGCACCCGGCCCCGGCCGGCCAACCGGAGGGGCCCGGGCTGGGGCGGCTCGCCCTGTACATGAGCTGGCACGACCGCAGCATGATGGCCGTCTGCCAGGCCGGCATGTTCAACAAGTTCGCCGACAGCCTGGTGATCGGCTTCTTCCCCCTCTACTTCCTGCACCGGGGACTGTCGGTGGCCGGCGTCGGCACCCTGGTCGGCGTCTACGCCTGGGTGTGGGGACTGGGCCAGATCCCCACCGGTTGGCTGGCCGACCGGATCGGGCGCAAGTGGCCCATCACCGCCGGGACCTTCCTGATCGGAGCGGGCATCGCCATCGTCACCGCCGGCGGGGCCCGGCCGCTGTGGTTCGCCGGGGCGACCGTCATGGGGGCGGGCATGGCACTGGCCTACCCGAACCTGATCACCGCCGTGGGGGACACCGCCCATCCTTCCTGGCGGGGCGGGGCGCTCGGCGTCTACCGGTTGTGGCGCGACAGCGGCTACGCCATCGGACCGTTGGTCTTCGGCGCGGTGGCCGCGGCCGGAGGGATCACCGCGGCGTTCTGGACCGCCGCCGCCCTGCTCGGCTTCTCAGCGCTGATCCTGCTGGTCCTGCTCCAAGAGACCGACCCGAGCCGCCGGGCCACCGCCGTCGCCGACTGAGCGGGCCATGACCGTGCGGGGCCCGAAGCGCTCCAGCTCGGCCTCGCCGTCGATGAGCCCGGCCAGCTGCGGGCCCACCTCGGAGCGCTCGAGGTCACGGAATCCGAGCCGCCGGTAGAAGGGGGCGTTGAACGGCACATCCACGAAAGTGGTCAGCGTCAGTACCTCCGCCCCCTGCTGCCGGGACCACCAGCAGGCGGCCTCGACCAGCGCCGTCCCGATCCCGATGCAGCCGTACTCCGGCAGCACCGAAAGCTGACCGAGGTGGGGGTGGCCGTCGACCCGCTCGATGCGGGCGAAGCCGACCGGCGGGCGGGCGGCCACCAGTGTGACCATCGTCGGGGCCCCCGTGGCGGCCTGCGCCGCAGGGCCGGGCGCGGGCAGCGGCCAGATGCCCAATGGCCGGAGGAGCCGGTCCGACGCCGCTTCGATGGCCGGCAGGAGGTCCTCCTCACCCGCCTCCACCGTCCGCACGGCCGGGTCGAAACCGGACGGCTCGCGGATGTCGGCGATGGCCGCGAGGTCGGCGGCGTCGTGGGGTCTCTCCGGGTAACCGCGGTGCTTGAAACGCTGGGCCTCCGCGGACAGGCAGACCACCGGCCGGCCCGCCAGGCTGCGGCGGGCCCATCCCCACGCCGGGAACAGCTCGGCATCCCCTCCGGCGTGGCGCTGGACACCGTGGCCGTCTGACCGGTAGGCCACCCCGTGGAGGTCCACCCGGTTGCCCCGGCGGTCCTCCAGGACCATCCGGCAGGAGCCCTCGTCGACCAGCGTGTCGAGTCCGTGCCGCCGGAGCCGCTCGGCGGCGACGGCCATCTCGGGGGCCGGCACGAACAGGTCGATGTCGTGGTGTCGGCGGGTCACCCGGCCGGCCAGGACGTCGATGCCCCACCCGCCGCCCACCCGCACGTCGAGTCCCTCCAGCCGCTCGAGCGTGTCGACGAGAGGCGTAAAGTCCTCGACGCGAGCTGTCCTCACCGGGCCTCCAGCAGGGTCACCGGGACGTCGGTGATGATGACGTCGACGCCGCGCTCGGCCAGGCCGGCGGCCAGGCGGGGGTCGTTGACCGTCCACGCCACCGCCGCCAGACCGGCGGCGGAGATTTCACCCACGTGCTCCAACGACGCCACGGAGGCCAGGAAGTGCACCCCCCAGTAGCCGAGGCCGGCCAGCCCCTCCAGCGTGGCCCGGTCCGGCACCTCTGCGCAGAGGTGACCGACGCGCGCCCCCAGGCCGGAGGTCAGGACCGCCCTGGTCGCGCTCTCCGAAAATGACGACACCATCACTGACAGCTCATCCGCCCCTACCCGGGCCAGATGGCCGGCCAGGGCCTCTCCCAGCCGAACCTGCTCATCGGGGGTCGATTCGGGCGGCACCTTCAGCTCTATGTTGAGCGTCCCCCGCTTGGCGACCCACAGCACGTCGTCCAGGCGGTCCAGGTCAGCCAGGTCGGCCACCCCGCAGCGGTCCACCCATCCGGCCGGGGTATCCCGGTCGTGGGTCAGCACGAACACCCCGTCGGCGCACAGCCAGGTGTCGATCTCCACCCCTTCGGCCCCTGAATCGACAGCCACGGAGATGGCTTCGACGGTGTTGTCCACCGGAGCCGACCCGGGGCCCACCCGGCCCCGGTGGGACCATATCTGCGCCATCACCGTCAGTCGATCCCCGCCATCAGGCCCCGCACGAACCACCGCTGCATGGCCAGCACCACGAGAACCGGAGGCACCAGGGCCACCAGCGCCACCGACATCACCAGGTCCCACTGGGGGACGGCGAAGCTCTGGGCGGCGCTGATTATCTGGCGGATACCCATGACCACCGTGCTGTGCTGCGGGCTGGAGGTGACCAGCAGGGGCCACAGGTACTGGTTCCATCCGTAGATGAACTCCAGCACGAATATGGCCGCCAGGGTGGGGCGGGCCAGCGGCAGCACCACCGACACCAGGAACCTGATCGGCCCCACGCCGTCGAGGCGGGCCGCGTCGGACAGCTCCCGGGGGAAAGTGAGGAAGTACTGCCGGAACAGGAACACCGCAGTGGCCGAGGCGATGAGAGGCAGCACCAGGCCCGCCTGGCTGTCGAGCAGGCCCAGGTTGGCTGTCACCTGGTAGGTAGGGAAGAAGCGCACCTCAACCGGCAGCATGAGGGTGATGAATATGACCCAGAACATGAGCATACGGCCCGGGAATCGGAAGAAGCTCACGGCATAGGCCGCCGGCACCGACAGGGCCAGCTTCAGGACCGCCACGGCCAGGGCCAGCACCAGGGAGTTGAGCATCATGGTGGCGAGCGACGGCGAACCCGGGAACGACTGCGTCACCACGTGGGCCACGTTGGTCCCCAGCCGGCCGCCCGGCAGCACCGGGACCCCCGAGAGGGTGTCGCGCGCCGGGTGCGATGCCACCACGAACGCCAGGTAGATGGGGGCGGCGAAGAGCGCGGCGGCCCCGATCAGCCCGGCGTGGCGGGCGACCGGGGCGACCCGGCGCCTCTTGGAAGTCGGACGGTCGGACTTCATCGGTAGTGAACCCTCCGGTTGAACACCCGGAACTGCACCACGAGCAGCGCTCCGGCCAGCACGAACAGCAGCATGCTCTCCGCTCCGGCCAGGCCCACGTCGCCGTTCTGGAACCCGTCCCGGTACAGCTTGAACACCAGCGTGGTGGTCGCCCCCCCGGGACCGCCCTGGCTGACCACGTCGATCACGGCGAAGCTGCTGAACAGAGCGGCCAGCACGTCGGACACGGCCACGAACACCACCGTCGGGCCGAGGAGGGGGAACACCACCCGCCAGAACCGGGTGACCGGGCCGGCCCCGTCCAAGGTGGCGGCCTCCACCACCGGGTCGGGAACGGCCTGGAGACCGGCGGAGAAGAACACGAAGTTGTAGGCGCTCTGCTGCCAGATGGTGAGGGCGGTGACCAGCGCGAAAGCCTGGGGACCGGACAGGGCGAAGTTCCAGTGGACCCCGAGGGCGGCAAGCAGCCGGGCCCCGGGCCCGACTCCGGGCTCGAACAGGAACAGCCACAGCGCCCCGCCGATGGCCCCGGGAACGGCGTAGGTCCACATGAAGAGCATCCGGTACAGAGGCTTGAGCCGCCCGGTGCGTTCCACCTGCACCGCCAGCAGGAGGCTGATCGCCATCGACACAACGGTCGTCACGGCGGTGAACGCCGCTGTCACCTCCACCGCCTGCAGGTAGCCGCCCTGCAGCGCCGCCGTGAAGTTGGCCAGTCCGGAGAACCGGGCGCCCAGCCCGAAGGCGTTGGACTGCCGGAACGCCTCGAGCAGCGCCTGGGCCGACGGCCAGATGAAGAACACCGCCACCACCGCCACCTCCGGCACTATCAGAAGGGCGGGCAGCAGCCGGTGCCGGAACACCGGGCTGTCCACCCCGGCGACCCGCTGGTCCCCGACCCGACGCCCCGGCCCGCGCTCAGCCAGCAGCCGGACCGGACCGTACCGCCGGGAGCGGGCTGCACGGTCGGGGTGGTCGGCTGCGGGGGCGTCGTGGGCCGGGGCGCCGTGGGCCGGGGCGTCAACCGCCATACTGGCTGGCGAACTGGGCCAGGATGGCGTTCCCCTGGCTCTG
>JAKAXN010000256.1 GCA_021816565.1 Actinomycetes bacterium | reverse complement strand
AGGCTTCTTCCAGCAAGAAGGTGGCGCGCGCCGCCGGCATCGGTGGGAGGCGGTCCCACCGCCGTCAGACCCCATGGAGCTATTTCGGCATCATCGCGCTCATCGTGATCCTGGGTGTGGTCGGCACCGTGGCCAGCCGGGACCGCCGGTTGGCGCAGATCAACAACGCCGGCAACACCCCCCCGACGGTCGGCACGACGTGGAACGAGGGGTACGCGGTGTACGCCTGCGGCAAGTTCCTCGAGCCGATCAGCACCAAGTCCCCCGATCCCCAGGGGATCACGACCAGGCAGCCGGGGATCATCAACATCCACCCGACGGTGAAGGCCTCGGCCGGCAAGAACGCCACACTGGGCAAGTTCGCCAACGCCGTCGGGATGACGCTCAACGCCGCGGAGCTGAAGGTTCCCGGCGGCACGCTGTACCAGGACGGCAACTCCTGCGAGGGCCAGCCCGGACACGTGTACATCAAGCAGTTCGCCTACATCGGTGACACCGTGGGCCAGCTCTACAACGGGGCCAAGGGCCAGCTGCCCAAGCTCGACCCCCGCAGCGTCCCGCTCCAGGACCAGGCCCTCCTGACCATCGCCTTCGTCCCGGCCTCGCAGGCGTCGAAGATCCCGGCGCCGCCGGCCTCGGTCAACGCCGAGCTGTCCAAGCTGGCGGCCTCCTCCACGCCCACGACCACCACCGTGCCGGGCGCCACCACACCGACCACCGCGGCTCCGGCCACTACTCCGACCACCGCGGCCAAGCCGGCGGTTACGACCACCCCCACGACCGCCAAGTGAAGGCCGTCGTCCTGGTGGGCGGCGAGGGCACCCGGCTGCGGCCGCTCACCCTCACCACCCCGAAGCAGATGCTTCCCATCGGGGGCCGGCCCATGATCGAGCGGGTCATGGACTGGCTGGCGTCCCACGGTGTGGACCAGGCCGTCCTGTCGCTCGGGTACCGGCCCGACGCCTTCCTCGAGGCGTATCCGGCCGGTGAGTGCTCGGGCGTGCGGCTGCAGTACGCGGTGGAGGACTCCCCGCTCGACACCGCCGGCGCCATACGCTTCGCGGCCACCGAGGGCGGCCTGTCGGAGACGTTCGTGGTGGTCAACGGCGACGTGCTCACCGGCCTCGACGTCAGCGGCCTGGTGGGCTTCCACCGCCGGCGCGGGGCCGAGGCCACCATCGCCCTGACCCCGGTGGAGGATCCCTCGGCGTTCGGGGTGGTGCCCACCCGCGATGACGGACAGGTGATCGCCTTCATCGAGAAGCCCCCGCCGGGGGAGGCCCCGACCAAGTTCATCAACGCCGGCACCTACGTGCTGGAGCCGTCGGTGCTGGACCGGATACCGGCCGGTCGGCGGGTGTCGATCGAAAGGGAGACCTTCCCGGCCCTGGTGGCGGAGGGCCGGCTGTACGCCCTGGGCTCCGAAGCCCCGTGGCTCGATGCCGGCACGCCGAAGGCGTACCTGGCCGCCAACCTGGCCTACGCCCCGCCGGAGGAGCGCTCCTGGCCGAATGGGGGAGTGGCCCGCGACAGCGTGGTGGGCGATGACGTCGCCGTCGGCGCCGGCGCGGTGATCGAGCGGAGCGTGGTGATGGACGGAGCCGACATCGGCGAGAACGCCGCCGTGGTCGACTCGGTGATCGGGCCCGGGGCCCGCATCGGCGCCGGGGCGCGCGTGGAGCAGCTGTCGGTCATCGGCGACTGCTGGACCGTCGAGGCCGGGGCGGTCCTGACGGCCGCCCGCCTCCCGCAGCCGTCCTGAGAAGCCGGCTTTGAGGGCCCTGGTGACCGGCGGTGCCGGCTTCATTGGCTCCAACCTGGTGGACCGGCTCCTGGCCGAGGGCCACCAGGTGGACGTGGTGGACGACCTGTCGACCGGCAGCCTGGCCAACCTGGCCGAGGCCCGGCGCAGCCCCGACGGCCGCCTGACGTTCCACCAGCTCGACATCAGATCCCCGGCCGTGGGCGAGCTGATGCAGAGATGCCGCCCCCAGGTGGTGTTCCACCTGGCCGCCCCCCCCGATCCCGTGGCGGGAGCGGAAGACCCCCTGCTCGATGCCGACGTCAACGTGATGGGCTCGCTCAGGGTGATGGAGGCGGCCCGGCTCTGCGGGGCGACCAAGATCGTCTTCGCCTCGAGCGGGGGGAGCATCTACGGGGTCCCGGCCCCGGCCGACCTGCCGGTCCGGGAGTCCCACCCGCAGCGGCCGGTCACCCCCCACGGGGTGGCCAAGAAGGTGGTGTCGGAGTACCTGCTGGCCTACCGGGAGATGCACAGCCTCGAGTTCACGTCCCTGGCCCTGGCCAACGTGTACGGCCCCCGGCAGTTGCCCAGGGGATCCTCGGCGGTGGTGGCGGCCTTCGCCGAGCGGCTGGTGGCCGGCCGGCCCGGTGTGGTGTCCGGCCGGGGCGGCCAGACCCGGGACTTCGTGTTCGTCGACGACGTCGTCGATGCCTTCGCCCGGGCCGCCGAGCGCGGCGGGGGACTGGTGCTCAACATCGGGACCGGCACCGAGACCAGCATCGCCGACCTCTACCGGACAATGGCCGGGGCCGCCGGCTCCGGCCCGGCGCCGGAGAGGGGCCCGGCCCGCCCCGACGAGGTGGCCCGCAGCTGCCTGGACCCCGGCCGGGCCGCCATCCACCTGGGGTGGAGGCCCTGGACGTCGCTACGGGAGGGGACGGCCGCGGTGCTGGACTGGTGGAGGCAGCAGGTCCCCTAGCGGAACAGGTCCTCGCCGTGGGGCCGGACGATCTCGGCCCGCACCGACGACTCCCTCAGCCAGCTCGGGTCCACCCCCCGGACCACCGCCACGGGCACCCCGGTCGACTTGCCCATGACCAGCTCGGCGGCCCCGGCCAGCTCGTCGGCCACGCACACCTCCGTCACCGCCAGCTCCCGGCCCAGGGCGTCGGTGGTCCCCCGCAGGTCGACCACGGCGGCCACCCCGGCCGTGCCGATGGCCACGTCGGTGACCCCGCGACGCCACGTCCGGCCGAAGGTGTCCGACACGATGACGCCCAGCTCGAGCCCCGTGCGGGCCCGTAGGCCGTCGCGTATCCAGCGGGCCGACCGGTCGGGATCGACCGGCAGCAGCGCCGCCCACCCGTGCTCGACGTTGGACAGGTCCACGCCGGAGTTGGCGCACACGAAGCCGTGCCGGGTCTCGGTCATCACCAGATCGCCGCGACGGCGCAGGACGCGCACGGCCTCGGCCTCCACGTGCACCTTGTGCGAGAGGGGATCGGCCGGGTCCACCGGGACCAGCCGCCCCTCCGCCTTGGAGACCACCTTCTGGGTCACCACCACCACGTCGCCGGGTCGCAGCTCGGCCCGCTCGGCGATGATCGACGCCAGATCGTCGCCGGGATGGATCTCGGGGATGCCCTCCACCGGCAGGAGCGAGATGCTCACGGCCGGCGGCCGCCGGGCCCGGCGGCCAGGACCAAGCGGGCCAGGGCCGCGGCCTCGGCCGGTCCGGACATGACGGTCGGGCCCACCACCGCGGTCATGCCGGCCGCCTCCACCTCGGGTGCCAACCCGGCGTCGGCTTCGTCGATCACCAGCGTGGCCGCATAGGGAGCCCACATGCGGGCCACCCCGACGACCGACGGTTCGTGCCCGAGCTCGGCCAGCACCCGGTCGGCCGGACCTTTGAGGGCCCGGCCGGCGATGATGGGCGACACCGCCACGGTGGCCTCCCGCCGGGCCCGGACCGCCGACCCGATGCCCCCTTCGCCCCCGGTGGCCAGCACCGGACCGATCGACAGCACCGGGTTGGAGGGGCAGATGACGATGGTGTCGGCGGCGGCTACGGCCTCGAGCACGCCGGGGGCGGGGCGGGCACCGGCCGCCCCCACCACCTCGACGGCCCTGACCGGCACGTCGTGGCGGGCCCGGACGAAGTACTCCTGGAAGGCCACGTCGCGGCCCGGCCCGCTGCCGTCGTCGATGACCACCCGGGTCTCCACCCGCTCGTCGGACATCGGCATCAGCCGCACCCCCACCTGCCAGCGGAGGGCGACCTCCGCCACCACCTCCGACAGGGTGGCCCCCTCCAGCAGCCGGGTGGTCCGGTACAGGTGGGTGCCGAGGTCCCGGTCCCCGAGGTTGAACCAGCCGAGGCGGCCGCCGCTGTAGGCCCGCAGTTCGGCCATGGCCGCCCACGATTCGTCCCGCAGGCCCCACCCGGTCTCCGGGTTGATCATCCCGGCCAGGGTGTAGGTGACGGTGTCCAGGTCGGGGCTGATGTGCAGGCCGTGCATGACGGTGTCGTCCCCGGTGTTGACCACTGCCGTGATGTGCCCGGGGTCGACCACCGAGATCAGCCCGGCCAGCATCCGCGCCGCGCCGACGCCACCTGCCAGAGCCACGATCATCGCTGAACCCTATCCGGGCCCGGTCTGCGGCCGGTACGCTCCCGGGCCCGTGCCGACCGTTGCCCTCGACGTCACCCCGCTGCTCGGACAGCGCACCGGTATCGGCGTGGCCGTGGCCGGTTTCGTGGACCACCTGGCCGGCCGGCCGGGCCTGGACCTGGTGGGCTACGGGCTCACCGCCCGGGCGTGGAGGGCCGTGGCGGCCCATCTGCCGGCCGGGGCCCGGGCCTGCTCCCGTCCGGCGCCGGCCCGGTTGCTCATCGACGCCTGGCGCCGCTGGGACTGGCCTCCGGGCGAGTGGTGGACCGGGCGGGCCGACCTGGTGCACGGCACCAACTTCGTCGTGCCGCCGAGCCGCCGGGCCCGGCGCCTGGTGTCGGTGTGGGACCTGACCGCGCTGCACCGCCCCGACCTCTGCACCCCGACGTCGCGCCTGTACCCCGACCTGGTGCGCCGGGCGGTGGAGAGCGGGGCCTGGGTCCACACGGCCAGCCGTCACGTGGCCGGGGAGGTCGCGGCCCACTTCGGCGTGGAGCCGGACCGGATCAAGGTCGTCCCCCCGGGGGTCCCCGCTTCGCCCCCGACCGGAACCCCGGGCGGGGGGCCGCCCTACGTGCTGGCCCTGGGCCGCACCGAGCCCCGCAAGGACCTGCCGACCCTGATCCGCAGCTTCGACCTGCTGGCCGCCTCGCTGCCCGAGCTGGAGCTGTGCATAGCCGGCCCCCCCGGCTGGGCGGAGGAGCAGGTGCGGCGGGCCGCCGGGGAATCCCCCTTCGCCGCCCGCATCCGGCGGGTCGGCTGGGTCGATGACGCCGGTGCCCTCCTGGCCGGCGCCGCGGTGTTCGCCTACCCGTCGCTCTACGAGGGGTTCGGTATCCCCCCGCTGGAGGCCATGGCGCGCGGGGTGCCGGTGGTGGCCACTGCCGTGGGTTCCATCCCAGAGACCGTCGGCGAGGCCGCCGAGCTGGTCCCCCCCGGGGATCCGGTGTCGCTGGCCGGGGCTCTCCGGCGGGTGCTCGAGGACGGCATCCGCCGGGCCGCGATGGTGCGCGCCGGCCTGGACCGGGCCGCCGCCTACAGCTGGCCGGCCGCCGCGGACGCCATGGAACGGGCCTACCGGGAGGTGCTCTCCGGGACCTGACCGGCGCCCGCCGCTCCGGTCACGGAGGCGAACAGGGCGTTGAACCGGCCAGTGGTGGGAGTGCGCAGCGGTGCCCGGGCCCGGCGCCGGGTCGCGCCGGAAGGTCCCGGCGGGAGCAGCTGCAGCACCGCCTCCGCCAGGGCCGCCGGGTCGCCGGGCGGCACCAGCCGGCCGGCCGGGGTGGGGGCCTCTGCCGCGGCCGGGCCCAGGATCTCCAGCGGACCACCCTCCGCGCCGGCCACCACCGGGACCCCCGACGCCAGGGCCTCCACCACCACCAGTCCGAACGGTTCGGGCTCGGTGGACACCTGCACGAACACGTCCAGGTCGGCCATCAGTTCCGCCACGTCGCTGCGGGGCCCCAACCAGCGGACGCCGGCCATGGCCGTGGCCCGGGCCTGCAGGCCCGCCGCATAGTCCTCCTTGCCCGGCACCGCCGCCCCGGCCACCACCAGCTCGACGTCCGGGCGGGCCCGGCGCAGGGCCTCGAACCCGTCGAGGAGGGTGGCGAACCCCTTCCATGTGTCCACCCTGGCCACCGAACCGACCAGCGGGACGCCGTCGCCGATCCCGACGGCTGCCCTGAAGCGCCCGGCCCGGCCGGGCCCGAACCGCCCGGGGTCGGCCTCATCGGTGATCACCACCGTGTGGCGGGGATCCATCTGGGCGGCCACCGCCTCGGAGACCGCGACCACCCGGTCGGCGAAACGGCTGGTCAGGAACCGCTCGACCCTCAGCGCCGCCCCCGACTGGAACACGATCTCCCGGGCATGCCAGACGTGGGGCCGGCCGGTCAGGGCCGCCGCGGCCCAGCCGTACCAGGAGTGCAGCGAGTTGGTGTGTACCACGCCGGCGTCCACGGCGCGTACCAGCCGGGCCAGTCGCAGCACGCTGAGCGGCCACCGGGCGGCGTAGCGGGCCCAGCGGCCGGCCCCGCCGGAGGTGGTCAGACGCTCCATGGGCACCACGTGGAGCACCGCCCCGGCCGCCGCGTACTCTGAGGCCAGCCGGGCTGGGCCGGGCACGGCGACGTGGCAGTCCCACCCGTCGGCCACCAGCTGGC
>JAKAXN010000255.1 GCA_021816565.1 Actinomycetes bacterium | reverse complement strand
CACGGTGAGCGAGCCCTCCACGGCTCCCAGGCCGCCCGGGGTGATCGGCAGGATGGACGCCAGCTGGCCGGCGCCGTAGGCCAGCAGGAGGCCCCTCCACGGGACGGCCACGCCGACCGCCATGAACGACAGGGCCAGGCAGCTCAGATCGGCCATCCAGTTGGCCAGGCCCATCACCGCGGCCCGGGCCCACACCCCGGCCGACGGGCTCACCGCAGCCAGCTCGCGGGTCCAGCCGGAGACGACCTCGTCGGCCGGGGTGCCGGCGTGGGGCCGGTGGAACAGCCGCTGGGACAGCCTCACCGCCCGGGCCACGTGGGGCAGCAGGCGGCGCCGCTCGGACACGGCCACCACGAACAGCAGCGAGATGAGCAGGATGCCCAGGATGGCCTCGACCAGGTCGTAGGCGCTGCCGGTGGACGCGGCCAGGGCCAGGCCCACCGCCGAGATGGCGGCCAGGGCGCTGAAGGTCACCACGTTGAACGCCAGGATCACCCAGGTGGCCAGGAGGTCGTCGGCCCCCCACCGGCGGAACTGGCGGAACAGGTACGCCAGGTACACCACGCTGCCGCCCGGGAAGGAGCTCTGGATGGCGGATCCGGCCATGGTGATGCCGAACATCTGCGGCACCGGGATGCGGACCCCGCCCGCCCGCAGCAGGCGCCGCTGGAGCTGGCTCATGGCCAGGTAGCAGGCGGCCTCGGCGACCACCGCCACCGCCACCCACCACCAGTGCAGCTGGTCCAGGTACCCGGTCACGCCCCGAAGCTCGTCGGTCTTGCCCGAGATGGCCCAGGCCGCCACCCCGACCGCCGCCAGGGCCACAACCACCTTTGTCGCCGGCCACGCCCGAGACAGCCGACCGCGGCCGGGCGCCAATATCGGAGGGTCGGCAGGGGTGGTCACGCGCCGCCGATTCTGGCATCTCGGCGCCGGCGCCGGCCGCCGCCCGGAGCCATATCCCGGGGTCGGTCTGGCACGCTGGTGCCGATGTACGGACCACCCGGGCCCGGCCCCGCCTCCCCACCACCGGCACCGGCGCGGCCGTGGTGGGCTCCGGCCCCGGACCCGGTGCTGGCCCCCATCGGCGCCCGGCGGGCCTACACCGAGGTCCTCCTGGTCTTCGCGGCCTTCTTCCTGGCCGGGATCCTGGCCGCCTCCCTGCTGCTGGCCGGGCGCTACCGCAACGCTCTCGACACCGCCAGCTGGGCCGCCTACGGCAACCAGGCGGTGGACGTGGCGGCTCAGATCGGTCTGGCCCTGGCGGTGGTGCTGATGCTGGCCGCCCGGCGGGGCGTGTCGGCGGCGGCCCTGGGTCTGCGGGTGCCGCGCACAGCCGGCGGCCGGGTGGCGGTCAGCCGCAGCATCCGCATCGCCGCGTGGGGCCTCTTCGCCCTCATCGCCGGTGGGATAGTGAACGCCGCCCTCCAGACCGGGCACCTGCCCACCGGGGCCCCCACCGCCCCCGAGCTGCTGTTCGGGATGGTCGACTCGGTCCAGGCCGGGGTGATCGAGGAGCTGGTGGTGCTGGCCTTCGTGGTCGTCACCCTGCGCCAGGCCCGCCGCCCGTGGTGGGAGGTCACCGTGGTGGCCCTGCTGCTGCGGGGCTCCTACCACATCTACTACGGGCCCGGCGTGCTGGGGATCCTGCTGTGGGCCGCCCTGTACTACTGGACGTACCTCCGGTTCCGGGAGCTGCTCCCGCTGATGGTCTGCCATGCCGGCTGGGACATCGTCGGGTTCCTGTCCCAGCGCTGGCCGGCGGTCAGCGGCGTGGCCGTCCTGGTCGTGGCGGTCGTCTGGATCTCGGCCCTCATCCTGTGGCTGAGCGAGCGCAACAACGGGCCCCTCCCCGCTACTCTCCAGGGTGGCCGGGGCCTCCACGGCGACCGGGGCGCCGGCCGGCCCGGCCCGGGTGCCCCGCCGCCGGAGGGGCGCTCGGCCCCTCCCGTGCCATCTCCGCCGACGGGGGGGCGGACGGCTCCCGTGGCGCCGTCTCCGCCACCCCCCGGTTGGCACCCCGACCCCGCCGGCTACAACCGGTGGCGGTGGTGGGACGGAGAGCGCTGGACGGAGCATGTCTCATCCCACGGCTGACCGGCACCGCCTTCCCCGACCCGCCCGCCTGATTCAGAGCGACAGGCCCCGGTGGCGGTCCAGCCCGGCCTGTCGCTCCGGCTCGATCGACGCCCGGACCAGGGACCTGAGCCGGGGGGCGGCATCCACCGGCCCGAGCAGCATCACATCCCGACCGGCCCGACCGGCCAGGTGCACCGTGGCCGCCCATCCGTGGCCCAGCCCGGCCACGATCTCCGTCCCGTAGGTGACCGCCCGGTCCTGCCCGTCCCATCGGATGCCCAGGCTCCGGCCGGAGTCACCTACCTCGGCGATCCGGCCGAACGTGCCGTAGGGCGGCCGCCGCGGCCCGGAGCGCAGGACGACGACCCGGTCGCCGGCTGCGAACATCTCCCCCCGGCCCGAGCGGACCGCAGGGGCGGGCCGGGCGCCGGTCTCGACCAGCCGCGCCGCCCGGTTGAGGGACCGGACCTCCTCCAGGCCCAGCCCCACCAGCAGTTCGCTCCGGGTCCCTTCGCTCCAGCGGCCCAGGATCTCATCGGCGGCCCGGCGGCCCCACCGGCGCGGACTCCGCTCGTCGGCGGGGGTGGGTGAGGGGCTCCACGCTGGAGGCGGCGGGCAGGTCAGCGCGCCGGTGCGGGCCGAGTGCTCGGCCAGCCCCCGACTGGCGAAGTGGGCCAGGCGGGGCAGCGTCCCTCCTTCGACCATGATCAGCCGGCTGTTTCGGGCCCGGGCCACCTCGAGGAGCTGCAGCAGCTCCGGTGTGCTGCGCCGGTCTGCCTGATCGACCACCAGCACATCCGCGGCCGTACCCGGGCGGTGGGCCGTCAGGCCCGTCAGCACCTCCCACCTGGCTGCGGAGGCGGCCGGGGTGAGGACCGCCGCTCTCAGCCCGTCGCGGTCCCATCGGGCCCGGCAGCGCTCCAGGAACTCGGCCTGGGCGATCAGGTCGCTGCGCCCCGGCATGCTGGAGAGGAAGTCAACCGCCGAAAAGGTCCGGCCCGCACCCTCGCCCCCGATGGCGCCCGGCCCGGGCGTGGCCTGCATTTCCTCCAGCAGGCCGACCAGGCGGTCGTCGGCCCTCCGGGACAGGCCGGTGGTCCACCTCGCCCCCGCCGTCGGCGAGGGTACCGGGCGGCTGGCCGCGCAGAACCGCTCGGCCCAGGAGGCGGCCAAATCGGGCGTCCAGCCGTGATCGAGCGTCGCAGCCAGAGCGACGATGACGTCGGCCTCGCGGAAGTCGGAGCTGCGCATGGCCAGCCGACCCGCCACCCGCAGCGCCAACTCCCCGTCATCGGGCCCTGGCCCGCTCGGGGCAGGGGCCCCCGCCCGGCCCGCGGCGCCACCCGTCCCGCCCGGGTCCGGCGCCCGGCCGGCCTCGCCGAGTGTGCGCCGGTCGAAGCCGGCCCGGGCTGCCCGGTCCTGCCATGGCTGGGGTGTGGCCCGGCGGCGGGCCGCGAATCGCCCCGCGGCCGCGGCCTGCAGGCCCTGGGTGCTGGCCGCCCGCACCGCCGGGCTCGGGACGCCGGCCAGGTCGGCCAGGCCGTCCGGCCGGAGCCGCCACTCCAGGTCCCAGCCCCGCTGGCACAGCTCGTGACGCAGCGCCATCTGGTAGAGGGCCCCCAGCCTGGCCCGGCCCACGTACCACTCGCTGTTGGTGACGGCGCTCCACCCCCGGTCGGTGCGGGTGAGGTTGGCCACCAGGACGTGGGTGTGCAGGTGCGGCTCCGCTGCGGCGTTGCTCCTGTGCTCGAAGCGGGCCGCGACCATCCCCCCGGCCGGCCCGGCCCCTCCGGGCGCCGACGCGTCGCGCACGGTCAGGCGCTGTTCCACGTGCTCGAGCACCCGGCCCACCGCCGCGGCGTGGGCCTCGGTCACCGAGTCGCCAGCCGGCGAACAGGCGGCCAGCAAGGACAACGACTTCGGCGCGCTGAACACCAGGTCCCACCCACCCCTTCTCCTCGGGTGGCGGACGCGGGGCAGGAACCGCCCGTTGCGCGGGTCGCTCCCGCTCAGCACTGCCCGCAGGTCGTCCGAGCGGACCGGGCCGGACAACCCGAGCAGCCGGGTCGCTCCCGGCGTCCAGCACCCGCGGTCCCGCCCGTCCAGGAAGTAGGGGGCGACCCCGGCACCTATCCCTCGAACCAGGAGCATGGAAAAAGGCTAGCAATACATGTAAAACCATGAAAGAGTAACAAGGCTGACTAACTACAGGAGGTGCCCCGTGCTCCACGCCGCTGCCCTGATCGCCGACGCCGGGTCGGTCACCCTGACCCCCGACGGCACCAAACTCCCTGGCTTCCCGGTCCTCCAGGGCCTGGCCAACGGCCTCGGCGGCTGGGCGCTGATGGCGGCCATGGCCGGCCTGGTCATCGGCGCCGTCATGTGGGCCTTCGGCCACTACTCCCAGAACTACCAGCAGGCCTACAACGGGCGCCGGGGGGTTTTGGTCTCCGGCCTGGCGGCCGTCCTGATCGGCGGAGCGGCGCAGATCGTCAACTTCTTCCTCCACACCGGGGGGAAGATCTGATGTTCCTGCCCGGCCCCTCGCTCGCGTGCCTGACGCCGGCCACCTGCCTGACCCCGGTCGCCGGCCTGGCCGGCGGGGTGGCGGGGGGTGTGACCAACGCCGCCGCGGGGGCCGTGCTGGGGGCCGTCGGGGTGTCCATGTCCAACGCCGCCGACTGGCTGGTGGGCCACGTTCTGGACCTGATGCAGACGACCGGCCAGCCCCACCTCGCCGGGGGCTGGTTCCGGACCGAGGCCGGCCTGATGGAGAAGGTGGTGGCGGCGGTCGTGCTGCCGGTGCTGATGGCCGCCTCGGTGGGTCCGGTGCTGCGCCAGGATCTCCGCCGCCTGGGCCGGGTATGGGGGGTGGGCCTGCCGGTGGCCATCCTGGCCGGGTTGGCGGCGTCACAGCTGGCCGGACTGGCCCTCGCGGGGACCGACCAGGTCTGCCTGCTGTTCCTCGGCCGCAACACCCGCTACCTGGCATCGCAGTTCAGCGCCTCCATGGCCAGCGGGTTGGTCTCGAAGTCGCCCGTGTTCGTGCGGATGTTCCTCGACGCGGTGACGGTGGTGGGGGCCGTCCTGGTGTGGCTGGAGATGATGCTCCGCTCCGCCGCGGTCTACGTGGCCGTCTTCTTCATGCCGCTGGTGCTCGTGGGCTACGTGTGGCCCTCCACCGCCGGGATGGCCAAACGGGGCGTGGAGATCCTCCTCAGCCTCATCCTGTCCAAGTTCGTGATCGTGGCAACGCTGTCCCTGGGGTTGGCCGCCCTGGGGGGAAGGGATGCGAACTCGGCCATCTCCGGAGCCGGCCTCATGCTCCTGGCCGGCTTCGCCCCGTTCACCCTCATGCGCCTGGCTCCGGTGGTGGAGGCGGCCGCCATCGGCCACCTGGAGGGCATGTCCCGGCGGCCGGCCCGGGCCGCGGCCCGGGCCGCGGGTACGGCCGCCTCGGCGCCGGCCCACCCGGCCGCGCAGCTGCTCATGTCCGGCCTGTCCGGCCGCCCGGGGTCGCACGGGACCGCCGCTTCGCCTGTCGCCCCGCAGATCCTGGCGTCCCGTCCGGCGGACTTCCCCCTCTCGGAAAGCCCCGACGGGACGCCGGGACCCGCCGGACCGCCGGGCGGCGCCGGTCCGGCGGGTGGCCGGAGAGCGACCGATGGCTGAGCCGCCCCGGTTCAGCTTCCAGCCTCTCGAGCGGAGGGGGATCATCCTGGGCCTCGGTGCCGGCCAGCTGGTCACCATCGCCGTCGGGATGGTCCTCGCCCTGGGGGTGCACGCTGCTCTGGGCGGAGCTCCCGGCAGCATCCTGGCCGCGACGGTCGCAACCGGAGCCCTGGCGGGGTCCCTTTGGAGCCGGGCCGGCCGGCCGGTCATCGGCTGGGCCGTGGTGGGCCTGGACTGGGTCCACCGAAGGGGAGGCAGGAGCGTCCTCAGCCCGGCCCCGCTGACCGGGACCCACCCCGGTCCGGCCCCGGTCCGGACCAGGCCCGGCCGGGGCCGGCGGCGCCGACCGGTCGCAACCGCCGAGCCCCGTTCCCTGCGGCCGGGCCCCCTGGTGCCCGGCCGGGCGCCACTGCCGGCGGGGATCCAGGTCGTCGATGTCGCCGGGTCCCCGGCCAGGGACGGCTACGGGGCGGTGCGGGACAGGAGGGCCGGTAGTTGGAGTGCGGTCCTGCCGGTGACGGGCCATCCGTTCTCCCTGCTGGACGGGGCCGAGCAGCTGCAGCGCCTCGACGCCTGGCGATCGGTGCTGGCCGCGGTGGCCCGGCCTGAGGGCCCGGTCCTGCGGTTGCAGTGGGTGCGCCGCAGCGGGCCGCCCGGCAGGGCCGACGACGTCCCGGCGGCCGCGCCACCGGGTTGGGACGGCGACGCCCCGGCGGCCGTGGGGGCGGCCCGGCGCAGCTACCGGGCCCTGCTCGGAGCCGCCGGGCCGGCCACCCGCTGTCACGACACCTGGCTGGCCGTCACGGTCCGGCCGGAGAGGGGGCGCAGACCGGGGTCCGCCCCG
>JAKAXN010000254.1 GCA_021816565.1 Actinomycetes bacterium | reverse complement strand
TGGTGGCACGAGTCCACCAGCCTCTTGAGTCCCTCCGGGCCCCCGTAGGCGGGGTGGGGCGCGTAGAGGGCCACGCCGTCGTAGCCCCAGCCCCGGTCCCCGTCGAAGGCGGCTACGGGCATGATCTCCACCGCGTCCACCCCCAGGTCCACCAGGTGGGGGATCCGTCCGGCTGCCCCGTCGAAGGTGCCTTCCGGGCTGAAGGTCCCGACGTGCAGCTCGTAGATCACCGACCCGGGCAGGGCCCGGCCCCTCCACCGGTCGTCGCTCCAGTCGAAGGCGTGGTGGTCCACGACCTCGGAGAGCGAGTGGACGCCGTCGGGCTGGTGGGCCGACCGGGGATCGGGGCGGAGCGGGCCCCCGTCGAGGTGGTACCCGTACCGGGACCCGGGCCCGGCGCCGGGTACCGGGACCCGCCACCATCCGCCGCCTCGCGGGCGCATCGGGTAGCTCCCGCCGTCGCACTCCAGTTCCACAGACCCGGCGGCGGGGGCCCACACATCGAATGTCCACATCTCGGGCCTCCGGCCGTCTCGGGCAACTGTCACCTGCGCGCTCCAGCCGGCGGGCTAGACGGACTCCAGCACGGCCACCGGGCCCCGGCCCAGCAGCGCGCCGACCGGCTGCGCCCCACCCGGGACCTCCGCCGCGGCGCCGGCGATCACGGGCCGCCAGCGGCCGGCCGGCAGCTCCACCTCGGTGCCGGCCCAGTCGCCGCCCAGCCGGGCCAGATGGCGGCCCGCCAGCACCACCAGCCCCCCCCGGGTGAAGGCGATCAGGTGCTCCGAGCGTGGTCCCCCGGTCGGCAGCGGCCCGTACTCGGTGCCCGAGTACGACTCGGGGCGGCTGCGGCGGTGCCGGAGCAGGCGGGCCGTGAGTCCCAGCTTGGCCCACTCCCCGCCGCTGGTGCCGACCCCCGGGAGGTCCGGGCCCGGCCCGGCGACGCGGGCCAGTCCGGCGGCCAGGGCGGGGAAGTCCACCGGGCGCCGGTTGTCCGGGTCGACCAGGCTGAGATCCCACGTCTCGGTTCCCTGGTAGATGTCGGGGATGCCGGGGCAGGTGAGCAGCAGCGCCGTCATCGACAGCGACGTGGCCCGGGCCGTCGCGACGAGAGAGTGGTCCTCCAAAAACCGCTCCATGTCGGCCAGGAACTCCGCGTCGCAGAGCGAGGACTCCACGAACTTGCGCAGAGCCCCCTCGTAGTCGTCGTTGCCGCTGGTCCACGATGTGTGGACCTTGGCCTCCCTGGTGGCTTTCTCCATGTAGGCGAGGACCCGGTCGGTCCCGATGGGCCAGGTCCCCACCAGCGTCTGGAACAGCAGGTAGCGGGCGTTGAGGTCCGGGCCGGATGGTCCGGCGTGACGATCGGTGAGCTCCACCCACCTACGGACCGCGGCGTCCCATGCACCGGGCATCTCGCTCAGAAGCCCGATGCGGGCCCGGACGTCGGGGCTGCGCTTGGTGTCGTGGGTGGCCAGCGTCAGCATCGACTCCGCCCGCCGTACCGCCGAGGCGGCGGTGTCGGCGTGGAAGGAGTCCAGCGGCCGGCCGAAGATGCCGGGGTCGCCCCCCACCTCGTTGAGCGACACCAGCCGGTTGTAGCGGTAGAAGGCCGTGTCCTCGGCGCCCTTGGCCATCACCGGTGCGCTCACCTGGGGGAACATCTGGGCGAACTCGGTCTCCGGGCCACCCGGCCGCTCCAGCAGCAGCACCTCGCCGATGAACCGGAGCAGGTCGGGGTCGGCGTCGGGGTAGTCGCGGGCGGCCAGGTCCACCGCCTGGCCCACCCGGGCCACGTCGGCGTCGAGGCGGGGCCGGTCGGGCTGGATGTAGGTGCGGTAGACGGGAAACGACGCCAGCAGAGCCTGCAGCGCCTGGCGGACCTCGCCGCGGGTGCGGTCGCGCTGGCTGCGCTGCCCCTCGCAGACGGTGTGGAGCAGGCGGGTCAACCGCTCGACCTCGGGGGCCAGCTCCTCCCGCATGATCTGCTCCTTGGCAGCGCGCGCCACCGGTCCGTAGTCGCCCGGCTCGCCGGTGAGCCCGGTGTAGGTGGCCGTCAGCCCGGCCTCGCCGGCCGGGTCGACCATGACGTTGGCCACTCTGGTGATGAACTCGTAGCCGGTGGTTCCCTCGACCGGCCAGGGGGCGGGGAGCTCCTCCCCGTCGCCCAGGATCTTCTCCACCGCCACGTAGCACGAGGGGGCCAGGCGGCGGAGCCGCTGCAGGTAGCCGCCCGGGTCGCGCAGGCCGTCCACGTGGTCGACCCTCAGCCCGGTCACCCTGCCGTCGCGGACCAGGCGGCCGAATGTCTGGTGGGTGTCCGCGAACACCTGCTCGTCCTCCACCCTGAGCCCCACCAGGGTCTCGATGTTGAAGAACCGCCGGTAGTCGAGGTCCTCCTGGGCGGTCCGCCAGAACGCCAGGCGGTAGTTCTGCCGGCACAGCAGGCGGTCCAGCTCGTCGGGGTCGGCGTTGACCCGTCCGACCTGGCGGTCGACGGCGGCCGCCAGGTCGTCCTGGGTCCGGCACAGGGCGGCCAGGCGATCGGCCAGGCGCTCCTTCTCCTCGTGGCGCAGGCGGACCGTCACCGGGTCGGTCGCCGAGGCGTGGGGGAGGGCGGCGAAGGCGCCGGCCAGCTCAGACAGCGCCTGGGCCCCGGTCTCCTCTGCCGCCCGGGCCAGGATGTCGTCGACGGTGCGCGGAGACAGGGGCAGCTCGTGGTCGAAGTAGGAGACGGAGAAAGTGCCGGCGTTGCGCCGGACCGCGAGCTGGCCGGCCTCGAGAATGCGGCCGTAGCGGTCGCCGAGGACCGGGACGAGCACGGTGGGCTCGTTTCGGCTGCTCTCCCCGGGCCAGTCGATGTCGAAGTGCCCGGCGTAGAGGCTGGACGGGCCGTTCTCCAGCACGTCCCACCACCACCTGTTGGCCGGCCCGTCGGTTGCCATGTGGTTGGGGACGATGTCCACCGTCATCCCGAGTGACCGCTGCTCCAGGGCTGCCGTCAGGCGCTCGAAGCCGGCTTCGCCCCCCAGGTCGCTGCTGAGGCGCGAATGGTCCACCACGTCGTATCCGTGGGTGCTGCCCGCCGCCGCTTGGAGTATCGGGGAGCAGTACAGGTCGCTGACGCCGAGCTGCTCGAGGTAGCCGGCGACGTCGGCCGCCCGGTGGAAGTCGAATTCGGCGCGCAGCTGCACGCGGTAGGTGGCGCGCCTCATCGCCGGCCGGCCGGACGGCTCAGGAGCTCTTGCCGGGGAGTGTCTCGACGACCTTCTTGGCGATCTGACCCTTCTTGTTGGGCCGGTCCAGCATCAAGGCCGTCCCGATGGCCAGCAACCAGCTGTCCTTGGCCAGAGCCAGACCCTGCTGGGTGGGACGGATGCCGTCCTCGGTCATCCCCGGCACCTTGAGGTACAGGCCGACCAGGCCGGCGGAGAAGGCCGTCAGCCCGGCTCCCGCCAGGCGGGGCCCGGTGAAGGGGGTCAGCAGCGCCGCTCCGAGCGCCGTCTCCGCCGCGCCCAGGGCCTTGGTGAAGGTCCGGGGCTCAATGTTGGCGAACTGCGGGTAGGCGGTCGAGGCCATGCCGTGGATGCCCTTGTGCATCTCCTCGTCGTCGGCCTGCAGCTTGGCCAGCCCCGAGTTGAGGATGAAAGCTCCGGTCGCCAGTCGTACCGGCACGTGCCACAGTTTGAATCTCATCATCGCCTCCCAGATCCGGCGCCCGATTGCACTGAAGGTCTATACCCAGGGGAGGCCCGCTCCGAACGGGTCCGCCTGCGACGCCCGGCCGTGACCGTCACCCACGCTCATCCGGGCGCGTACCTATCCGGCTGCCGGCCCGAACCGGGCCGGCAGCCGGATGCCGGGCGTCTACCGGGCCGGGCTGTAGCGGGCGATCTCGGCCCGGCCGACCACCATGTGGTGGACCTCGTCGGGGCCGTCGGCGAAGCGCAGCGTGCGCTGCTGGGTGTACATGTCGGCCAGCGGGGTCCACTGGGAGATGCCGGTGGCGCCGTGGATCTGGATGGCCTGGTCGATGATCTGGCAGACCTTCTCGGGGACCATGGCCTTCACCGCGCTCACCCACACCCGGGCATCGGCGTTGCCCATGAGGTCCATGGCCTTGGCCGCCTTGAGGACCATGAGGCGCATGGCCTCGATCTCGATGCGCGCCCGCGACACCCACTCGGTGTTCTTGCCGAGGGAGATGATGGGCTTGCCGAAGGCCTCACGGGACAGTCCCCGCTCGACCATCAGCTGCAGGGCCTTCTCGGCCGCGCCTATCGAGCGCATGGTGTGGTGGATCCGGCCCGGTCCCAGGCGGAGCTGGGAGATCTCGAAGCCCCGGCCCTCCCCGAGCAGGATGTTCTCGCGCGGGACGCGCACCTCGTTGAAGCGCAGGTGCATGTGGCCGTGGGGGGCGTCGTCGTGGCCGAAGACCAGCATGGGCCCGACGACCTCGACACCCGGGGTGTCCATCGGCACCAGGATCTGCGACTGCTGCAGATGCGAGGCCGCGTCGGGGTTGGTCTTGACCATGACGATCATGATCTTGCAGCGGGGATCCCCCGCCCCCGAGATGTAGTACTTCTCACCGTTGATCACCCACTCGTCGCCGTCGGCGACGGCGGTGCAGGAGATGTTGCGGGCGTCGGAGGAGGCCAGGCCCGGCTCGGTCATGGCGTAGGCGGAGCGGATCTCCCCGGCCAGCAGCGGCTCCAGCCACTGCTTCTTCTGCTCGGGGGTGCCGACGCGCTCGAGCACCTCCATGTTCCCGGTGTCGGGGGCCGAGCAGTTGAGGCACTCCGCGGCCAGGGGGGTCTTGCCGAGCTCGAACGCGATGTAGGCGTAGTCCAGGTTGGACAGTCCCTCACCGGTCTCGGCGTTGGGCAGGAAGAAGTTCCAGAGTCCCTCGGACTTGGCCCTGGCCTTCGTGGCGTCGAGCAGCTCGAGCTGGCCGGGAGCGAAGCTCCAGCGGTCGGCCCGGCCCTCGCCGAGAGCGAAGAACTTCTCCGACATCGGTTGGACGTCCTCGGCGATGAATTTCTTCACCCGCTCGAGCAGGGGCCGGGCCTGGGCGGAGATGCCCAGGTTGAACAGCTCGCCGCCGAAGTCGTCGGTATTGAGTGGATTGGCAGGCATTGCGGCTTTGGACCTCCGGGGTCAGTAGGCGGTGGCGTTCTCGAAGTACCGGCGTGGGTTGTCCACGAGCATGGTCCGGATCTGCTCCTCGGTCACGCCGTGGTCGCGCAGGTAGGGCAGGACGTCGTCCTCGATGTGCAGGTAGTGCCACTGCTCCATGGCGGCCACCACGTTCGGGTCGATCCAATCGATATAGCAGGCCGCATCGTGCGACAGCACCATCCGCTCGGCGTAGCCCCGCCGGCACATCTCCACGACGGTGTCGCATCGGGCCTCGAAGGTGGTCCCCACGTTGATGCCGAAGCGGTCCATGCCGAGGATGAACCCGAGGTCCGCCAGCCGGCTCAGGTGGTCGGTGTCGGAGCTGTCCCCGCTGTGGCCGAGCACGACCCGGCCGGCGTCGACGCCCTCCTCGTCGCACATCAGCTTCTTGACGTCCAGGCCGGTGTGGCTGCCGGGATGGGTGTGGACGGTGATGGGGGCACCGGTCTGGCGGTGGGCCCGGGCCACGGCCCGCATGACGCGGGCCACGCCGGGGGTCATCCCCTGGTGGTCGATGGCGCACTTGAGGAACGCCGCCTTCACCCCCGTCCCGGCGATGCCCCCGGTGATGTCCTTGACGAACATGTCCACCATGGGGTCGGGCAGATCCATGCCCACCGTCTCGTTCAGCGCCGGGCCCCGGAAGTGGAAGAAGAACGGCACGTCGCCGTAGGTGTAGCAACCGGTGGCGGCGATGATGTTGAGCTCGGGCACCTGCTCGGCCACCCGCTGGATGCGGGGGATGTAGCGGCCCAGCCCGATCACGGTGGGGTCGACGAAGGTGCGGGTCCCCTGGGCCGCCGCGGCCTTCAGCTTGGCCACCGCCTCCGATACCCGGGTGTCCTCGTCGCCCCACTCCTCCGGATAGTTCTGCTGGACGTCGGGCGTGAGCACGAAGATGTGCTCGTGCATGTACGTCCGGCCCAGGTCGGACACATCGACCGGCCCCCGCACCGTCTCGACAGTCGCCATGGCTTCCATCCCTCCCTCGCCTCGGTTCTTTGGGGGCACCTTATTTGCTTCCGGTGCCGGACGTGCCATCCCGGCCCGGGCGGGCCGCCCACCCCGGTGGCAGAATGCGTCCATGAGCGACCCCACAGACCTCATCGACCAGCGGGTGGACGAGCTGCTCGCCGAGGTGGACCCGAAGACGGCGAGCATGGAGGAGTTCCGGGGCGCCCAGTACGACATGGGCCTGGCCTGGGTCCACTTCCCCGAGGGCCGGGGCGGACTGGGGCTGCCCCCGAGCCTGCAGTCCCGGGTCGACGCCCGCCTGCGCCGCGCCGGGGCCAAGGCCCCCGACAGCCGCCACTTCTTCGGGCTGGCCATGGCCGGCCCCACCGTGGTCACCAACGGCAGCGAGGCGGTCAAGGACCGGCTCCTGCGGCCCATGTTCACGGGCGAGGACGCCTGGT